>JBQTJZ010000247.1:0-2646 GCA_052386615.1 Methylophilaceae bacterium | reverse complement strand
GGGTAATCCCGAGCTGGCGCGCAGCTTTGGAAACATTATTATGCGTAGCTTCCAGCGCGGTCATGAGTATTGATTTTTCTGCCGCGTCCAAAGTCAATTGTGGCTCATTTGCCGCAGAAACTAGACTGGTATGCATAGGGGTATGATTGGGAAGTGAAATTGCGCTCGCCAAAATCTGTGTTTCGTTGCTGAGCAACACCGCACGACTAATCTGATGTCGCAATTCGCGCACATTACCTGGCCATGCATAGCGATTGATAGTATCCACTGCGTTCGCGCTGAGGCTGTGCTTGCTTAAGCCGTAACGCTTTTCGGTAAGCCGCATAAAGTGCTTAGCCAGTTGCTGAACATCTTCACCGCGCTCGCGCAATGGCGGCATGGTCATGCTAATCACATTAAGCCGGTAATATAAATCCGAGCGGAAACGACCTGCATTCGCCATCTCGTGCAAATCGCGATTAGTAGCTGCAATCATGCGCGCAGGCACATGCCGTTCCTTGGTAGAGCCTAGCCGCCTTACTTTGCGCCGTTCCAGCACGTTAAGTAACTTGGCCTGCAAAGCCAACGGTAATTCACCAATTTCATCCAGAAATAAGGTGCCATCCTCGGCCGCTTCAATCAGCCCCGGTCGTGTATTAATGGCGTTAGTGAATGCGCCTTTTTCATGCCCGAATAACTCACTTTCAATTAATTCCGCTGGTAGCGATGCACAATCGACATGAACGAAAGGTTTATCTTTATTGGCACAAGAGAGATGCAATAAGCGTGCAGCAACATCTTTACCGGTGCCTGTCTCGCCACTAATCAATACGGTAGGCGGAATCGCATCGATTAAGTGACCAAGCTGTGCAATGCGCGTAATTTGCATGCGTATACTTTGCATGGCAGGGCTATCACCTATCAGTTCAACGCCTTCAATCGCATGCTGGCTGGCATGCTGGTTACGCTGGCGTGAATAATCTAAACTGGTTTGTAGTTCAAATGTCTTTTCATTTTTTTGAATAATCAGCAAAAGCTCTTCTAAATCGATAGGCTTTTTTAGATAATCACTGGCGCCAAGTTTAATCGCTTGCACCGCATCACTTACCTCGCCATGTGCTGTCATTACAATCACTTTGATATTCTTTGCGACAATTTCCGCAATTAAATCAATACCGTTTCCATCTGGCAACCGCATATCTAGCAACACTAAATCAGGTGAAAATTGCTTAATTAACGCGCGTGCGGTGCTTACGTTTTCTGCATGTTCGCAATCAAAATTTGCTTTTTGTAAGCGTTTGGCCACAGCGCGCGCGAACAATGCCTCATCTTCAACAATCAGTACCTTAGTACGAAGATGATTCAATAATTGCGATTTCTGTGATTGTTCCTGTGCGAGCAATTTAACCCTTTTTACTAATTATCATCGAAACTGGCCGATGATTTTTTGCCACCAAACTCGTAACGGACGCCTACCCAACCAGACCTTGGTGCGCCTGGTGCATAAAAAGGCGTATTCACTTCGTTACCGGTAAATTGGCCTGTAGCAGAATCGAATCGATGTTCGCCCAAAAGCCCGCCGTTGTTATACTCACGGTCGAATATGTTATTGGCTTTAGCAAACAACTGCCAGCCGCTATTGCCAAACTGGTAGCGTGTATCTAGATTGACCACTGCGTAACCACTGATTTTTTCGCCATTGCCCTCATGTTCGTTATTTTCGTTACCACGTGCATACTGGTCAGAGAATAAAAATACATTGGTGCCGATATTCCATGATGGAGTCACATCATAGGCGAGGCGCATTTTAAGCTGATGTTCTGGAATACCAGGCAACTTATCCCCTTTTCTAACGCGAATTTCTTCTTCACCATCGCCATCAAAGTCTTGTGCGGAAGAGTTAATATCGGCATCACTCGCAATGTCAAAAGTAGATTCATAGGTTGCTTTCACATAGCTGTATCCTAAGCTCCAGCTCAGCTTGTCAAGTTTACCATTCAAGGCTGCATCAATTCCTTGACGTCTTGTTTTGCCCACGTTATTAAAATAACCTTCACCAGACGCATTGCCGGCGGCAATGAACTGAATATCATCATAGTTTTGTGCTCTATATGCACTCAACGACCAGCCAATAGCTGGACTTAAATTGCCGCGTAACCCGCCTTCATAAGTTTTGGCAACCACTTGCTCGAGCGGTGGATCGCCGGCAAAAGCATTGGGTAAACGGCATGGTTGATCTGGATTGGCGCACCCCAGTTCGATGGCTGTTGGTGCACGGCTACCCTCGTTATAGCTGGCATACGCCGTCAAGTTTTTGTTGGGGGTAAAATTTACCCCAATGGCAGGATTAACCCGGTTAAAAGTATGGTCGCTGGTCAATGACGTTGGGTCGGATGGATCTGGAACCAGCCTGTCATCATTTTCAACTTTAGTGTAGTTATAGCGTGCCGATAATGTTAAATGCCACAGTGGGTTAAGTGACAATGTATCCGTAGCAAATAGGCTTGAAGTTTTGCTTACGCCCTTCAAATCAACTGCCGCTTCATCGCCAAAAATACCCACGCCATCAATACCACGCGTTGCATTCACCAAGCCAAACTCAGTGTTTTGTCTAAAATTAGTACGCCCATAATCATACCCCAGCCCGGTGATGAACTGATTTTTCAA
>JBQTJZ010000246.1:0-12303 GCA_052386615.1 Methylophilaceae bacterium | reverse complement strand
TCCAGCCTGCAGCACGAAGTTGTGGGAATATCTCGCTGGTTTAGTCGCCCCCTTGGCATGAAATAATCGCATCCATTGCTTTTAAATCAGCAATATTTTTTGCATCTTTTAATGCTGCAGAGTCCTTACCAACATTGGGTGCTGCGCCACCAACCTGAGACGTTGTAAAGAATTGTGGCTCCATAAGCGCAAAATCATTCTCTTCCATCATGCGTTGCATGAGCACAGAGCCCACCATGCCGCGCCAACCAATAAAACCTACTTTTAACATTTTTGTCTCGATTCTAATTAAGAGCTACCACTACAGCATTGCCCATTTCACTACAACTTACTTTTTTGCAGCCTTCTGTGACAATATCGGCTGTTCTATATCCTTGCGCCAATGCTTTTTTCACTGCATTTTCTACTTTAGCCGCGTTTGTTTCGTCGTTAAACGTGTAGCGTAACATCATGGCTACCGATAAAATCGTGGCCAACGGATTGGCAATATCTTTGCCTGCAATATCAGGAGCAGAGCCATGACTGGGCTCGTACATCCCTTTATTATTGGCATCGAGTGAAGCTGAAGGTAGCATGCCAATCGAACCCGTTAACATTGAGGCTTCATCGGAAAGAATATCGCCAAAAATATTACCTGTCACCAGCACATCAAATTGTTTAGGCGCGCGAATCAATTGCATCGCTGCGTTATCCACATACATGTGACTCAACTCGACTTCAGGGTACTCTTTGGCTAACTCAATCATCACTTGACGCCATAACTCTGTGGTTTCTAGCACATTGGCTTTATCTACTGAGCATACTTTTGCTTTTTGTCCATTTTTACGGCGCTTCATCGCAATATCAAACGCCACACGACCAATACGTCGAATCTCAGATTCGTTATAGCGCATGGTGTTAATGCCTTCGCGTTCACCATTTTCTAGGGTACTAATGCCACGTGGCTGACCAAAATAAATATCGCCCGTCAGTTCACGCACAATCATGATATCCAACCCTGAAACTACTTCTGGTTTGAGCGTTGATGCTCCTGCTAGCTCTGGATATAACAACGCTGGGCGTAAATTCGCAAAGAGATTAAGCTCTTTACGAATGCGCAACAAACCACGCTCAGGCCTTAGATGCCGCTCTAATTGGTCGTATTTCCAATCACCTACCGCACCTAGCAATACTGCATCTGCTTCTTTAGCGAGTTGCAAAGTCGCATCAGGCAATGGGTCGCCAGCCGCTTCATAGCCGGCACCGCCAATCGGCGCCTCGGTCATTTTTATTGTTAAGTCTAGTGCTTTTAACACTTTAAAGGCTTGTGCAACGATTTCTGGTCCGATGCCATCACCAGGTAGTATTGCTAATTTCATGAAGAACTTTCTTACTATTTTTTAATTAAACAACCAAGGCTGGGTGTGTTTATGTTTAGCTTCAAACGCCTTAATTTTATCTTGTTGTTGCATGGTCAATCCAATATCGTCCAGGCCATATAGTAGGTTATGTTTACGCACCGCATCCACTTCAAAGCAATAGGATGCGCCGCTAGGCGTGATGACAGTTTGTGCATTTAAATTTACATTCAGTCTGTAACCAACGTTCGCCTCAACCTCTTGAAATAGACTTTCAACCACTTCAGCCCATAGCACAATGGGTAACATGCCATTCTTAAAGCAGTTATTAAAGAAAATATCCGCAAAACTTGAGGCAATCACCACACGAAAACCATAATCTTCAAGCGCCCAAGGTGCATGTTCGCGGCTAGAGCCACAGCCAAAGTTTTCGCGCGTGAGCAAGACGCTAGCGCCCTGATAACGCGCTTGATTCAACACAAAGTCTGGATTCAGTGGACGTTTAGAATTATCCATGCCAGGCTCACCATGATCCAGATAACGCCACTCATCAAACGCATTGGGGCCAAAGCCTGAGCGCTTGATTGACTTTAAGAATTGCTTCGGAATGATCGCGTCTGTATCCACGTTAGCTCTATCTAACGGTGCGACCAAACCATTCAATGGTGTAAAGGCTTGCATAATATTTCTTTAGTTAAGCATTTCTAACTAACTTGTTTAATTGGTTGATTTTTGAATGGCTTCGCCACCCTTTTCAATATCTTTACCAATCCCTTGAACGGTATTGCATCCCGCTAAAACGAACGCTAAAACAAAAGTGACTGCGATAAGTTTTCTCATTTATTGCTCCTAAAAGTTAAATTAATGCTCGACCATCTATCTCTCAATTTTTTAATAGAGGGTTCTAACATCGACAAAATGCCCTGCAACGGCCGCCGCCGCCGCCATCTCTGGGCTCACCAAATGGGTGCGCCCCCCTTGCCCTTGGCGACCTTCAAAATTACGGTTTGAGGTGGAGGCACAACGTTCGCCTGGTTCCAAACGATCCGCATTCATCGCCAAACACATAGAACAACCTGGCTCACGCCACTCAAAACCAGCCGCCTTAAAAATCTTGTCTAACCCCTCCTGCTCCGCTTGTGCTTTTACCAACCCAGAACCTGGCACAACCAAGGCCAGCTTGATATTTGACGCAACATGCTTTCCTTTTGCTACCGCAGCGGCAGCGCGCAAATCTTCTATGCGCGAGTTAGTGCATGAGCCAATAAACACTTTATCAAGTGCAATTTCATCAACAGGTGTATTAGGTTGTAAACCCATATAAGCGTATGCACGCTCCCAATCACTGCGTTGCACTTCATTTTTAGCCATGTCTAAACTTGGCACTTTGCCATCCACGCTCACCACCATTTCTGGAGATGTACCCCATGTCACTTGAGGTTGTATATGTTCGGCTTTTAATGTGACAACCATATCAAACTTTGCACCTTCGTCACTATGTAACGTTCTCCAATAAGAAACTGCTGCTTCCCATTGCTCTGCTTTTGGTGCAAATGGACGACCTTTCACATAATTGATTGTCGTCTCATCCACCGCCACCATGCCGGCACGCGCGCCTGCTTCAATCGCCATGTTGCACAAGGTCATACGCCCTTCCATGGTTAAGCCACGAATTGCAGACCCAGCAAACTCAATCGCGTACCCTGTGCCACCAGCGGTACCAATTTTGCCAATAATGGCAAGCGCAACATCTTTAGCCGTGACACCTCGCCCCAATTTACCTTCAACCAGCACCTGCAAGGTTTTAGATTTCTTCTGCACCAAACATTGTGTTGCTAACACATGCTCAACTTCAGATGTCCCGATTCCATGCGCCAACGCGCCAAAAGCACCGTGTGTACTGGTATGCGAGTCCCCACAGACCACTGTCATACCCGGCAATGTGGCCCCTTGCTCTGGGCCAATCACATGCACAATACCTTGGCGCATATCGTTCATCTTAAATTCAGTGACCCCGTGCTCCACACAATTATCATCCAAGGTTTGCACTTGCAAACGCGAAATGGGGTCAGCAATCCCCGCCACGCCCGAACTTCTATCTGTCGTTGGTACATTATGATCTGGCACTGCCAATATTGAGTTCACACGCCACACTTTACGCTGTGCTAATTTGAGCCCTTCAAACGCCTGCGGGCTAGTCACTTCATGCACCAAATGACGGTCGATATAAAGCAACGCGGTGCCATTTTCTTCATGCACCACGTGGCTATCAAACAATTTGTCGTATAACGTTTTACCTGTCATAGCATTCAATTTATTGATTAAACTCAAGACAGTACAAATAGTACGGCGTAGAGTTTGAGCATTTTTGTAACAAAGTTATTGAGCTTCGCAGATGCTTAGTCTCTAAAATTACCAAACTGCAACGGAAAATCCGTTACATGCTTCTTACAAAAAGCAATTGCCTCTTGCAATACATCGCGTTTAGCGCCATTCACCCGCACTGTATCCCCCTGAATACTGGCCTGAACTTTCATCCCAGAGTCCTTAATCAATTTGGTAATACGTTTAGCTAAGTCACTATCAATACCTGCGCGAATTTTCAGCTCTTGCTTCACTTTATTGCCACCCACTTTTTGCACTTCTTTATGATTTAAACGCTTAGATGAATCAGGTTCTTTCTTTTCCATTGCTGGCAACAAAATATCTTTAATTTGATCCAGTTGAAAATCGTTATCACCATACAAGATAATAATGCTGTCTTTTTCGTTCAATTCAACCTTGGCAGAAGTGCCTTTAAAGTCGTAACGATTGGCAATCTGTTTGCCGGCGGTGTCAATGGCGTTTTTTAATGCAACCATATCCACTTCAGAACTGATATCAAATGAAGGCATATTTAATCCTTACTCAAAATGACAGACGTAGTCTAAGGTTTCCACTGTTTCAATGTCGAAAGATGAATTGCCAGGCACAGTAAATTTTTCACCTGCACCGTACGTTTTCCATTCGGTCTCACCGTTTAAACGCACTTTACACTGTCCTAAATTGATTTCCATCAACTCGGGTGTGACAGTATTAAAAGTAAGTAAACTCGGGAAAATTACACCAATGGTGCTACGTGTACCATTGGGAAACATGACGGTGTGACTCACACACTTACCATCAAAGTAGACATTCGCTTTTTTCTTTACGCTCACATTGTCAAATTGTGCCATGCTCAAACTCCTCACTGTTTTCTATTTTTTAAGTCTTAAATTTGCTGTAATACGCATTCTTAAAGCATTCAGCTTAATAAAGCCGCCTGCATCTTTTTGATTGTATGCACCTGCATCATCTTCAAAAGTAGCGATAGTTGAATCGAACAACGAATCGGTTTGACTATCACGCCCGGTCACAATCACGTTGCCTTTATACAGCTTGACGCGTACCCAGCCATTCACCGATTTTTGTGTATAGTCAATCAAAGTTTGCAGCGCAACCCGCTCCGGGCTCCACCAATAGCCGTTGTAAATCATGCTGGCGTAGCGCGGCATCAAATCATCTTTGAGATGCGCAACTTCACGGTCTAATGTAATCGACTCAATAGCGCGATGCGCTTTAAGCATAATAGTGCCGCCGGGCGTTTCGTAACAGCCGCGCGATTTCATGCCCACGTAACGATTCTCAACCAAATCCAGACGTCCGATACCATGGTTACCACCGACTTTATTCAAATGTGCCAGTATCTCATGTGGTTTCATCGCCGCACCGTTTAACGCAACGGGGTCGCCGTTCACGTATTCAATGTCTAAATATTCTGCAGCGTCTGGTGCTTTTTCTGGGCTCACACTCCAGCGCCACATGGTTTCTTCGGCTTCTGCAGCAGGGTTTTCCAAATGACGGCCTTCGTAAGAAATATGTAGCAAGTTAGCATCCATGCTGTATGGACTACCGCCCTGCTTATGTTTCATATCCACAGGAATACCATGTTTTTCGGCGTACGCCATCAGTTTCTCGCGGCTAAGCAAATCCCACTCGCGCCATGGCGCGATAATTTGAATATTGGGGTTGAGCGCATAAGCACCTAATTCAAAGCGCACCTGGTCGTTACCCTTTCCTGTTGCGCCGTGCGAAATAGCATCCGCTTTGGTTTCACGTGCAATCTCTATCAAACGCTTGGCAATTAACGGGCGCGCAATCGACGTACCCAGTAGATACTCGCCTTCATAGACTGTGTTGGCGCGAAACATAGGGAAAACAAAATCACGTACAAACTCCTCGCGTAAATCATCGATATAAATCTGTTTAACCCCTGCTGCTTTAGCTTTTGCGCGCGCGGGTTCCAGTTCTTCGCCTTGACCTAAATCGGCAGTAAAAGTCACCACTTCGCACTGATATTCATCTTGCAACCATTTCAAAATCACGGACGTATCCAAGCCGCCCGAATAGGCGAGCACGACCTTTTTTACTTTTTTATCAAATTGACTCATTCCTTAAACTTATCCTTCATTAAACCTTACCTAATAGCAAATATTCCATCAATGCTTTTTGCACGTGTAGCCTATTCTCTGCCTCTTCCCACACCACGCTTTGCGGGCCATCTATCACACTTGCAGCCACTTCTTCCCCGCGATGTGCCGGCAAGCAATGCATGAATAAAGCCTGTTTTGAAGCAATTTTCATCATATCGCTATCGACTTGCCAATCAGCAAAATCACGCAAACGCTCTTCATTTTCAGCCTCAAAGCCCATGCTGGTCCACACGTCGGTGGTCAGTAAATCGGCACCTTTTGCCGCTTCCATCGGGTCAGCAAACTCTTCGTAGTGATCATTTCCGTACAAGTTTGCGCGTTCCGGTTCAACTTCATAACCCGCTGGGGTAGATACATGCACATTAAAATCTAACACCTCAGCCGCTTGCAACCAAGTATTACAGACGTTATTGCTATCACCAATCCATGCCACCGTTTTACCTTTGATCGAACCGCGATGCTCGATAAATGTAAAAATATCTGCCAAAATCTGGCATGGGTGATACTCATTGGTTAGTCCATTAATCACCGGCACACGGGAATTAGCTGCAAACCGTTCGATAATATCTTGTTCAAAAGTCCGTATCATCACGATATCGCTCATACGTGAAATCACTTGTGCAGCATCTTCCACTGGCTCACCGCGCCCCAATTGCGAATCGCGTGTATTTAGATAAATAGCCGAGCCGCCGAGCTGTTGCATGCCCGCCTCAAACGACAAACGTGTACGTGTGCTGGCTTTCTCAAAAATCATCACCAGACTGCGATCCGTTAACGGCCAATACTGCTGATACGCCTTGAATTGCGCTTTAATCCAAGCGGCTCGCGCAAAAATATGATTTAACTCATCTGTAGTTAAATCGTTAAATTGCAAAAAATGTTTAATTGTCATCGTGTTTCTTCTTAACTACTTGATTTTTACTGATTCAAAAATTGCCTGATTAATACAGACAAGCGCTGCGCCAGCTCTCTTGCTTCTGCTTCGTTGATTACCAGCGGTGGCAATAAACGTACAACTTTGTCTGCGGTTACATTAATCAATAGCTTGGTTTCCAGTGCTATCCTAACTAACTCTGTACACGGTCTATCCAGCTCTACCCCAATCATTAATCCTGCATTACGCACAGCAACAACACCTTTTTCGTTAGTAAGCTCGGCTCTTAAATTCGCCACGATTAAGTCGCCCATTTTTTGCGCATTTTGCCGTAAATGTTCGCTCTCAATCACGTTCAAAGTGGCAAATCCTGCCGATGTCGCCAGTGGATTTCCACCAAAAGTGGAGCCATGTTTACCTGGAGTAAACACCTCAGCGGCAGCACCTCTAGCTAAGCATGCCCCTATCGGTACGCCAGAGCCCAAACCTTTTGCTAGGGTCATCACATCCGGCGTAATATTTGTATGTTGAAACGCGAACCAAGTTCCGGTGCGCCCAACGCCGCTTTGCACTTCGTCTAACATCAGTAACCAGTTGTGTTCGTCACACACCTTACGTAAGCCTTGAAAATAGGTGCGCATATCCACGGGAATATGGACGCCTCCCTCCCCCTGCACCGGTTCAACCAATATGGCGACCACATTGTTTTTACGTGAAGCGATCTGCTTTACCGCTTCCAAGTCATCAAAAGGCACACGGACAAAACCACTTACCAATGGCTCAAACCCTGCTTGCGCCTTGCGATTGCCGGTTGCAGAAAGCGTTGCCATGGTGCGTCCATGAAACGACCGCTCCATGACGATAATCTCAGGATTCATAATCCCTTTACCATTAGCATAAAGCCGCGCCAGTTTAATTGCAGCTTCATTCGCCTCACAACCTGAGTTGCAAAAAAACACTTTTTCCAGTCCGGAAATCTCGACCAACTTAGCGGCTAAAGCTTCCTGCTCTGCAATATGATAAATATTGGACACATGGATAAGCTTAGAAGCTTGCACACTAATCGCTTGTACCAGTTTCGGATGTGCGTGTCCCAAACCATTTACCGCAACCCCAGCAAGCGCATCTAAATATCGTTCGCCCTTGTCATCCCACAACCATACACCTTGTCCTTTTATAAAAGTAACTGGCTGCCTTCCATAAGTATCCATCAAATATTGCGACATAATTTCCAAAACCAAAATAATTAATCACTACAAAACAAAAACGGCGGCTAAGGCCGCCGTTTAAGCCTTACAAAGTTCACACGCCTAATGCCGCGCGGTGCGTTAAGCCGTTCGCCATAAAAAACAACATCGGGATAGACAGCATCATATTAGTGCGTGAAGCCAGCATCGCTACACGACGTGCTTTAGCCTTTACTTCATCGCTGGCTGGCACCATACCTAGTATCTTTTGTTGATTTGGCCAGATTAATACCCAAACATTAAACAACATAATCGTGCCTAACCATGCACCTATACCAATACCCTCATAGCCATTGCGCAACATGAAGGCATCAGCAAAACCAAAACCTAGTAGCCATGCGCCAGCCAACCATGTCACAACGGCCGCCCAACGAAACCAGAGCAGCGCGCGCGGCGCAACGTGTTTAGAAATGCCGGCAGCAGTACCATCGGCCGCAGCATCTTTCATGGCAGCCATTTGCACCAAATTAAAATAATACAGTAAGCCAATCCAAGTAATGCCGGCAATTATGTGCAACCAACGCGCTATTCCAGGTAATAGTTGTTCCATGCTAACCCCCTGCCACTAAAAAATTTTTCAAAAAGAGGACTAAAACTACAGTGAGTATTAAGCCTGAGATAATCGTCCCAGTTACTGATTCTAATGGATTTTTCATTGCAATCGCTCCTTCATAAAATTTATTTGTGCTATAGGCTTGAGATTAGCGCAAACGCCGTTTTTTAGCAAGGTTTTCAGCAAATTTTAACCCTCATGTACAAAAAGGGTTCAAGCTGTAATCTGTAGCTAAAATTAGAAAATATCTTGTACTATGAACGAGTTGATATGGCTTCGAAAGCAGCCGCTTTTGGTTTTGGTCACAATGACCAAGTAAACATCCTAAATAACGCTAACAATAACCCTTCAAAATGAAACTTTTGCGCTTTACTCATTTACCACAACTAGGTAGTTTATGGATGCTCGTTGCCGCGCTGGGTTTTGCCATGATGGGGGCTCTAGTGAAAGTGGGGGCGACTAAATTTTCTAGTGCTGAATTAGTATTTTACCGGTCTGCATTTGGCTTAATCGCTATTTATGTTTTTATTTTTGCTAGAAAACTTCCCTTAAGAACCCCCGTTTTGCGCAAACAAATGCTACGCGCACTGGTCGGGTTTGCTTCTCTAGTCATGTTTTTCTATGCTATCGCGCACTTGCCACTCGCCACGGCCATTACACTCAACTACACTTCGCCTTTATTTTTAGCGGTATTTTTGCCTTTTATGTTGCATGAGAAACCTAAAAAAATACTGTATTTATCGGTCATATTAGGGTTTTTTGGTGTGGTGCTACTATTGAAACCCAGTTTCGCTAACGAAGATGCTCTAGCCGGGTCGATTGGGCTACTTTCAGGCATGGGTGCCGGTTTGGCTTATATTCATGTCAAGCAACTTGCTAATTTAAACGAGCCAGATTGGCGCACCGTGTTTTACTTTACTTTACTCTCAACCGTTGGTGGTGGCGTTTGGATGCTATTGCATCAAATTGCAACACTTGATTGGCAAGACTTACCACTACTCATCAGCTTGGGCGTATCGGCAACCATTGCACAACTTGCACTCACTCGCGCATATCGCACCGGCAAAACCCTTTCGGTCGCAAGTTTAGCCTATGTCACTGTGGTGATTGCCAGTATTTTCGGCATTATTTTTTGGGATGAACAGCTTTCCATTTCCGAATGGCTTGCCATAGGGCTAATCATTCTGAGTGGCATTATTAGCGTAAAAGTCAGCGCTTCAAACACTGCAACCACAAAATAATGTGGTTATAAGCCTGCAAAATCACAAGTTGCTGGACAATCGTTTTTGTTAGCAGTAACCTGTACTTTCCGCGTTAAAAACGTGAAGTAAGCTAATGATATTTAAGACGATTAATCACTGGTTGCTCGTGATTGCCTTAGGCACACTCACCGGCTGTTTTGGGGGATCGATAGCGCAGCAAATTGCCCGCTCTATTGCCACCAAGGTAGCGGATAAAGCTGTGGCTAACGTGTTAGATGTAGATGAAGATGCAAGCCCCAGACCCGCCCAAAATGCGGAACTGAAAGGCAGGGCGCCAGACGATGTATGGTTTGCCTTTACCACGGCTGGCTTTAGAACCGTCGACCCGAATGCGGAAGTTTTACCGATTGCACATCCTGACGAAGAACCGATACAAGTCTTACAAGCGAACTCACTGGTACGGGTAGAACTGTTTAATTTATTGATTGGTGAAGAAAAAATCGCCGTATTTGAAAATGCTCGATTGGTGGGTGCTTTGAACTTACCACACCAAAGAGAATGGCGAAGGTGGAACGTAGCCACTGGCGTGACCGAAAACAATAGAAAATTAATTACGTTTTTAATTCCACCAGAATTTGGCAAAATGCCCAGCGGCACGCTCGCCGTGGTGGAACTGGCCGATATTGGCGATCTGAATATTGCGCGCTATCGATTAAATTAACTGAATAAATTAAGGGTCTATCAACCCGCTACGCATGGCAATCAGTGCAATTTCTGCCGAGTTATTCGCATTCAGTTTTTGTTTGATATTGTATAAATGAGTACCCACTGTACGCGGACTCAAAAACAAAGTCTCAGCAATTTCATTAGTGGTTTTGCCTTTGGCCAAAGACATAAACACCTCAAACTCGCGCTCACTTAATACATCCACCGGGCTCTGTTCACCCGAAAGCTGCTGAATCGCCAATTGTTGTGCCACACTTGCCTCAATATATTTTTTGCCGCTTGCCACAGTACGAATCGCTTTGATTAACTCTTCCGCAGCACTGCGTTTGGTTAAATAGCCCATCGCCCCGGCATTGAGTACCCGTTTGGGATGTACGGAGTCTTCATGGGCGGAAAGCACTAGAATCCTCGCATTGGATTCTTTTGCCAAAATACGCTCAATCGCCTCCATGCCGCCTATACCCGGCATGGTAATGTCCATCACTACCACATCTGGCTTAAATTCAACAAAAAGCTTAATCGCAGTTTCGCCATTTTCAGCTTCTGCAATCACTTTAATATCACTCCCAGATTCCAGCAGCATTTTGAATCCCATACGAACAACTGCATGATCATCTACCAGCATCACATTAATTTGGCTCATCTATCCTATCCTGTCTTAATCTCTTGTGGAATATTAATATAAATCGTGGTGCCTTTATTCAATTCAGAATCGATATTAAAACTACCATGCAACCCCTGTGCGCGTTCACGCATACCTAGTAAACCAAAATGATTGGTTTGGTCGACCGCATGAATATCCATACCTTTACCATCATCTTTAATGGTTAACTGCAATGCCTCTTTTTTGTTAATAGCGAGATTTATTTCAATTTTGCTTGCCTCTGCATGCTTAATCGCATTATTAACCGACTCTTGCACTATACGATAAACATTGATGTTTAAAGTTTCTCCCAAAGCGCTTAATTGTCCAGACAAATGCAAACTTATGCTCAAGTGTGGATGTTGCTTTTGCAGGTTATTCACTAAATCTTTCAACGTTTCGGATAAACCCAAATTATCTAGTGAGCCAGGGCGCAATTGCTTGATAATATTATGCATGCCATCATAAATGTGGTTCGCAGCTGCCACAATGGTTTGTGCACTGGCCTCGACTTCGGGCGCTTTTTCCTTGGTTTTATTGGCAATCGCTACTGCAAAAGTCTTAATCGCGGTGACATATTGGCCCAATTCATCATGCAGCTCGCGCGATAGGCTACGGCGCTCATCTTCGATGTGCTTTTGAATAAGATGCGTTACCTGACGATTTTCTTCCAGTTGCCGCTCTGCCGCTAATGATTCCGCCATACGGTTGAGGCTGTGCCCGATTTTTTCAAATTCGGGCAAATCAAATTCAGGCAAACGCGCACTTAAGTCGCCCTTTTCCATTTGATTAATCGCTTTTATCATTGGTTGCAAAGGTTGCAACCAATGGCCCAACATCCAATAAACGACCCCATTAAGCAAAATAAAAAACGCTAGCCCAATCCAGAACAAGGTTTTCATTTTGCTCCAGGCCTCGCGAATCGCGCCCCCTGGATTAGGCTGAACTACCAACTTTCCATACAGAATTGGGCGTATCACCGCTTTTTCGTGTGGGTTGAGCGCATCATAAAACCACTGTGGCGGGTATTCATCGGTACGGTACTTGGAAGGGGGCGATTGATGCATTAAACCACCATTCAGGTTGTATAAATAAATTTCGTTGCTGCGTACATGCCCTAAGTGCTCCAAAAAACGCTGCATCACATTATGCGTATAGCCCCATTCTGGGTTTTGGGTAGAACTCAAAACGACCGTATCCAATAACTGCA
>JBQTJZ010000245.1:0-2649 GCA_052386615.1 Methylophilaceae bacterium | reverse complement strand
ATTTGTTTAGGCATGCAAATGATGACCAGAGGCAGCGAGGAGGGTAGCATGCGCGGTTTAGGTTGGGTTGATGCAGATACCCTCAAATTCCCCTTAGCCAATAATTTGAAAGTGCCGCATATGGGGTGGAATCAAGTAAGGCCGTCTCCGTCAGCCAGCTTGTTTGAATCCAACCCCGATGAATCAGAGCGTTTTTATTTTGTGCATAGCTATTTTGTTCGCGCAGATAATCCGTTACATGCTGCGGCATATTGTCGCTATGGACATGATTTTGTGGCTTCTCTTGAAGTGGAAAATATTATGGGCGTGCAATTTCACCCAGAAAAAAGCCACCTTTTTGGCATGAACCTATTTCGAAAATTTATCGCGTTATGACAGGTATATTTAATAGAGTGATCCCCTGTTTATTGTTACAAGATGGGGGCTTAGTCAAGACTAAGCGCTTTAAGAATCCAACCTATGTAGGTGACCCCATCAATGCTATTCGTATTTTTAACGATAAATACGTGGATGAGTTGATTTTTCTTGATATCAGCGCTTCACGCTTAAAACAAGAGCCCAATTATGATCTTGTGGCGCGAATTGCGGGAGAATGTTTTATGCCGCTGTGTTACGGAGGGGGTATTAAAAGCGTAGATCAGGCACGTAAACTCATTGCTTTAGGCGTGGAGAAGATTTCAATCAATAGTGCGGCAATCCATCATCCGGATTTGATAGAAGATTTAGTACAGGAGATTGGATCGCAAAGTGTGGTGGGGGCTGTGGATGTTAAACGCGATATTTGGGGTAGAGAGTTTGTCTACGATGCTACTTCCAGACGTTTAACCAATCTTAATCCATTAGATCACGCGCAAAATTTGATAGCAGCGGGTGTTGGTGAAATTTTTATTAATGATGTTAATCGTGATGGAACTTATACGGGCTACAACGTTGAATTAATTAGCCGTATTTCCAACAAGATCAATGTTCCATTAATCGTGTGTGGTGGGGCAAGCCAACTGGATGATGTGCAGGCGGCATGTGCTGCCGGTGCGTCTGCCGCTGCGGCAGGAAGCATGTTTGTGTTTTATGGACCACATAGGGCTGTGCTGATTAATTATCCCGATTATGCGATGATCAAAGCATTGTTTGCGAGAAAAGTATCATGAAACCTTTGCGGGAATGCACACGTTGTGTGATGAATGAAAGCGCTAATGACATTCATTTTGATGCATTAGGACACTGTAATTACTGTACAGATATGCTTAAAAGGCTTGAAAACTTTCAGCCATCAGACGCAGAAGAGCTTAAATTCAAGTTTGACAATTTACTTTCAAAAGTAAAAAAATCGGGTGCGGGTAAACGTTATGACTGCATTGTTGGGGTGAGTGGTGGAGCGGATAGTGCCTACGTATTGTATCTTGCAAAGCAGCATGGTTTGCGCCCTTTGGCGGTGCACATGGATAATGGTTGGAACTCTGAACTCGCGGTTAATAACATTGAAAATTTAGTTAGAAAATTAGGGGTTGATTTATATACGCATGTAATTAATTGGCATGAATATCGTGCACTACAACAGTCATTTTTTGATGCTGATGTTATTGATATCGAACTGTTGTACGATAACGCGATGCTGGCAGTGAATTACCGATTAGCGACAAAATACGGAATTCACTATATTTTGGCAGGAACCAATACAACAACGGAAGGCATGAGAATGCCCACACAATGGAATTGGTTTAAATTTGATAAAAAAAACATTCATGCAATCGCACAGCGTAATCAGGTAAAAATCAAAAGTATGCCCACGCTCAGCGTTATTGGGTATGCTTGGTATCGATTTGTACAGCGGATTGAGTGGGTGGATTTTTTGGATTATGTGGACTACTACAAGCCAACTTGTCTACAGGAACTGCAAGATAAAATAGGTTACCGACCATACCCTTATAAACATTATGAGTCTATATTTACACGTTTCTATCAGGGCTATTTGCTGCCCCAAAAATTTGGAGTAGATAAACGGCGTTTACATCTTTCAACCCTCATTTGTTCTGGACAGATGGCGAGAACCGAGGCGAAAGACTTGCTGGAAAAATCACCTTATCCCGATAGCGATGACTTAACTTCAGATATAGATTATTTTCTTAAAAAAATGAACTGGTCACAAAATGATTTAGAGGCATATCTGGCTAGAAAACCTGTTTCACATGAGCAATATACGTCTGAATTCATGACCGCGCAAAAATTAAAAAGAATGTATAAAAAAACCATGGAATTAATAGGATGAGTGTTACGGTTATTTGATTGATATCTCATGAACATTTTATATATACATCCTGTAGCTACATCGGGAGGGGCTTCAAAAAGCTTAGTTGAGCTCTTCCTCGTGTTAAAGCAGCATCAGGTGACGGGGGTTGTTATTACCCCTAAAGGAGATTCGTCACAAGCTTTTGCTAAGGCGGGAATGCAAACCATAGAAACGCTAGGCCTTACTCAGTTTGACAATACCCGATTTGGCTATTATAGAAAATGGCGTTGGTTAATTCTGTTAAGAGAGCTGTTTTTTATACCATTTTCTATGATTGCCTTAATGCGGGCAAAACAATTATCGGTTAGGTTTGATGCTATTCACGTGAATGAAATTACCTTATTACCTGTTGCGTGGATGGC
>JBQTJZ010000244.1:0-1700 GCA_052386615.1 Methylophilaceae bacterium | reverse complement strand
ACGGCTTCCAATAAAGGTTTGTTCCTGATGGGACCCGTGCTTGCCATTGCACCTGCATTTGCCGCTTGGGCGGTGATTCCATTTGATGCTACTTTGGTATTAGCAAATCTTGACGCTGGCTTATTGTATATTCTTGCTATGACCTCAATCGCGGTATACGGCGTTATCATCGCAGGCTGGGCATCAAATTCAAAATATGCCTTCTTGGGGTCGCTCCGTTCTGCCGCGCAAATTGTGTCCTATGAAATTGCTATGGGCTTTGCGTTAGTGGGGGTGTTGATGTGTGCCAATTCTCTCAATTTGGGCAAAATTGTGATGGGACAAACGGGCGGCTTTTGGCATTGGTATTTTATTCCACTATTTCCACTATTTATCGTCTATTTTATTAGTGCCGTTGCTGAAACCAATCGTGCACCATTTGATGTGGCCGAAGGCGAGTCCGAAATTGTGGCAGGGTTTCATGTGGAATATTCTGGCATGGCCTTCGCTATCTTTTTCTTGGCTGAGTACGCTAACATCTGGTTGGTGTGTGCATTGGCGGCGGTAATGTTTTTAGGTGGCTGGTTATCCCCATTACCATTTTTGCCAGACAGCATACTATGGTTTTTTGCTAAGATGGGATTCTTGGTATTTTTCTTCTTGTGGTTTAGAGCAACTTTCCCACGCTATCGGTATGACCAAATCATGCGCCTAGGATGGAAATTGTTTATTCCAATCACTATCGTATGGATTATATTCATCGGCGGCATGATGCAAACTCCATTAGCGTACTTATTTCATTAATGATGCTGAAACAAATCAAAAATACCTTAACAAGTTTAATGCTAGTAGAACTACTCAAGGGTATGCTACTGACGGGACGCTACTTATTCGCGCGCAAAATCACTATTCAATATCCGGAAGAGCGTACGCCACAGTCGAATCGCTTCAGGGGCTTACATGCGCTACGCCGCTACCCGAATGGAGAAGAGCGTTGTATTGCCTGCAAATTGTGTGAAGCCGTGTGTCCTGCGCTAGCCATTACCATTGAATCTGAGCAGCGTGAAGATAATACCCGGCGTACAACGCGCTACGATATCGATTTAACCAAGTGCATTTTTTGTGGGTTATGTGAAGAGTCTTGCCCAGTCGATAGTATTGTGGAAACACGTATTTTTGATTATCACGGTGAACAGCGTGGTGATTTGCTTTACACCAAACAGATGTTGTTAGCCGTGGGTGATCAATATGAGAAACAAATTGCCGCAGATCGTGCAGAAGACAAGCACTATAGATAATGCAATAAAAATAACTGGTAACCCGATATGATATTTTCAGATTTCGTTTTTTATGTGCTTGCTGCCATCTTATTATTGGCAGGATTGCGCGTGATTACCACTCGCAATCCAGTACACGCTGCTTTATTCCTAGTGCTGGCATTTTTTACTGCGGCAGGCATTTGGGTGCTACTGCAAGCTGAGTTTTTGGCTATCGTACTGGTGCTGGTGTATGTGGGCGCCGTGATGGTGTTGTTCCTGTTTGTAGTGATGATGCTCGATATTAATATCGATAAGTTACGCGAAGGTTTTTGGGGCTACTTGCCGATGGCGGGGCTTATTGGTGTACTGATGGCGATAGAAATGGCACTGGTACTGGGCGGGCAGTATTACGCACCGGCAAAAAATGTCAGCCGATCCGCTGATTACAGTAATACGGCTGCA
>JBQTJZ010000243.1:0-11148 GCA_052386615.1 Methylophilaceae bacterium | reverse complement strand
TAGTCCTGCAGATATTGCAGAACTTAAGGCTGGGGATATTTTGTTAGCGATTAATGACACGGAGGTGAAAGATAGCGCCACCATGCTCAATTTAATTGCGGTACTTAAACCGAATGAAAAAGCAGTTTTAACCATTTTACGCGCTGGCAAAAAAATGAATGTCACTGTGTTGGTAGGTAAGCGTCCCAAACCTGTTACTGCAAGACGCTAGCTAAAGCTTGGCATGAATAGTATTGTTCTTAGGTTTTACGCATTGCGCTATTAGAATTCCAGATTCGTAAAGCAGCCACAGTGGCACCGCTAGCATAAATTGCGAGATAATATCGGGCGGCGTGAATATTGCCCCGATAACAAATGCCCCGACGATCACGTAACCACGTGCTTCTTTTAGTTGCGCAATACTTACCCAACCAAAGCGCGCAATCAATACCACAGCGATTGGCACTTCAAAGGCTAAACCGAACGCTAAAAATAAAGTTATCACAAAATCCAGATATTCCGCAATGTCTGTCATGACTGCCACGCCTAGAGGCGCACTAGCTACAATAAAGCCAAATACCACAGGAAACACGGCAAAATATGCAAACGCCATCCCCGATAAAAATAGCAAACTACTTGCTACAATTACCGGCACCATGAGTTTCTTTTCTTGGGGATAGAGCCCTGGCGCAACAAACGCCCAAATTTGATACAAGGTATGGGGTAATGAAATAACGAAAGCCGCCATCATGACGACTTTCATCGGTACAAAAAATGGTGTAGTGACCGCAGTAGCTATCATTTGTGCGCCTTCTGGCAATTTTGCTAGCATCGGTGCAGCCAACAAAGTATAAATTTTGTTAGCAAACGGGAACAGCCCGATAAACACTAATACAAAACCAAGCACTATCCTAAGCAAGCGGTTTCGTAACTCAATCAAGTGGGATATAAACGACTCTGTCGGCGTCACAGCTAACCCCTAGCCTCAGTTTTTCTGCTAGAGGATTTTTTATTTATGTTGGGTTTGTTTGTTTGGGATTTGCTTGCTGACTTTTTAATCGGACTATCGGTAATCTGCTGTAACTCATTATTAAGACTGCGTTCTGCCTCTGTAACGCCCGCCGTTACCTGTTGCGCTGTTTGTTTAATCTCCTGTTGCAATTTCTGAAGTTCCTCAAAGCGGACTTCCCGATTCACTTCATCTTTTACTTGCGCCATGTAACGCTGCAAACGTCCTGTTAGCGCGCCCAGTGTACGCGCCACTTTGGGGAGTTTTTCAGGGCCAATAACCAAGAGCGCAACCATCGCGACAACGATTAATTCGGCAAAAGAAATATCAAACACTTAACTTAAGCGCCGCTTACATCCATCACTGTTTGGTTTTTTTGGTGACTTCGCCTTCGATAGTGGTGCCCATTTTTTCAGCATCATCGGTCACCTGCTCATCTTTCATGGCTTTTTTAAACTCGTTCACCGCACCGCCAACATCGCCGCCTATATTGCGCAATTTTTTGGTGCCAAAAATCAACACGACTATCAACAATACAATTAACCAATGCCATAAACTGAATGCGCCCATTTCGTTCTCCTAATACCTAACCGTTTGGTAAACCGCCGCCAAACACATGTGTATGAATATGAAACACTTCTTGACCACCTTCGCGACCGGTGTTGATTAATGTCTTAAAGCCCACCAAATTTTGCTCAGCTGCCAATCTTGGTGCTAACAATAGCATTTTCCCTAACAAAGACTGATGCGTCGAATCACAATCTTTTAATGTTTCCAAGTGCGGCTTAGGCACGATTAAAAAATGTACTTTTGCCATCGGCTTAATGTCGTGGAAAGCAATAAAATCAGCATCTTCATAGATTTTTTTTGCAGGTACTGCGCCTGAAATTATCTTGCAGAAAATGCAATCTGCGCTCATTTGGAACGATTTGCTTTCTCAGTAATGCCGGACAGCCCTTCGCGCCGCGCCAGCTCGTCTAATATATCCTGCGGCTTAATATCAGCTTTGGCCAACATTACTAGTGTATGAAACCACAAATCTGCAGTTTCATAAATAATTTCTTCTTTTTTGCCTCCCTTAGCCGCCAGCACCGTTTCCGTCGCTTCCTCGCCCACTTTTTTAAGGATGCTGTCCATACCTTTAGCATACAGCTTTGCTACATAAGAAGTGGCTGGATCAGCCGATTTGCGCTGTTCCAACAATTCGCTTAATCGCTCTAAAATATCGCTCATGCTATTGGTTTGTAAATGTCTTCAGGATTTTTAATAATCGGCTGATCTATTTTCCATGCACCATTTTCCAACCTCTTAAAAAAACAGTTATGGCGGCCAGTGTGGCAGGCGATACCGCCCATTTGTTCGACATTCAATAAAATCACGTCTTCGTCGCAATCCAGTCTAATTTCATGCACAATCTGCGTATGCCCCGACTCCTCGCCTTTGCACCATAGTTTACAACGCGAACGCGACCAATAAACAGCGCGCTTAGTTTCTTGGGTTTGCTGTAACGCCTCACGATTCATCCATGCGAACATCAACACTTTGCCTGTGCCATGCTCTTGTGCAATCACCGGCACAAGACCATTCACATCCCAGTTTACTTCGTCTAACCAATTCATTGTTTTTGCCAACTCTAAAGCCTTACCTCAATACCATTTTGACGCATATAGTGTTTAGCTTGTTGCACCGTATACTCTCCATAGTGAAAAATACTCGCTGCCAGCACTGCGTCCGCACCACCAAGTGTGACACCATCCACCAAATGTTGCAAATTACCTACGCCACCAGAGGCAACTAACGGTACATCCACCGCAGCCGAAATCGCACGATTCAATGCATTATTAAACCCGATTTTAGTGCCGTCACGATCCATACTCGTTACTAACAATTCACCTGCACCCAAACTTACCATGTGCTGTGCCCACTTAACTGCATCTAGGCCAGTAGTTTTGCGACCGCCATGCGTGAACACCTCCCACTCGAATGGTTGATTGTCCACTTTTTTTGCATCAATCGCCACCACAATACACTGTGAGCCAAACCGCGCTGCCGCATCAGCGACCATTTGCGGATTAAGTACAGCGGTAGTATTAATGCTAACCTTATCCGCCCCTGCATTCAGCAAACGGCGCACATCCTCCACTTCGCGTACACCACCGCCCACGGTAAGCGGAATAAATACTTGGCTGGCCACTTCTTCGATAATATGAAGAATCAAACCACGATGATCTGAACTTGCCGTGATGTCCAAAAAAGTGAGTTCATCTGCGCCTTGTTCATCATACCGCTTGGCAATTTCAACTGGGTCGCCTGCGTCACGCAGTTCAACAAAATTAACCCCTTTAACCACTCTTCCGTCCGTTACATCGAGGCACGGAATAATGCGCTTAGCGAGCATGTTCCGTCAGCTCATCGGCAAGTGTTTGTGCCGCGGTAAAATCCAGCGTACCTTCATAGATAGCACGACCCGTGATAGCGCCTATAATGCCTTCACTGGCCACGGCGCAAAGTTTACGCACGTCATCGAGATTGGTTACGCCACCCGAAGCAATCACTGGAATGGTGAGTGCTTGCGCTAGCATCACAGTGGCCTCAATATTCACGCCTGTCAGCATGCCGTCACGCCCGATATCAGTATATACAATCGAATTTACCCCATAATCTTCAAACTTTTTGGCCAAATCAACCACATCATGCCCAGTAAGTTTTGACCAGCCATCAATCGCTACTTTACCGTCTTTGGCATCCAATCCCACCATAATTTGACCTGGAAATGCGTAGCAAGCCTCATGCAAAAAGCCTGGTGTTTTAACGGCAGCAGTTCCGATAATGACATAGTCAATCCCATCATCCAAATAACGCTCTATCGTTTCTAAATCACGAATACCGCCACCAAGTTGAATGGGAATATCGCCTCCGACAGCGCTGACAATCGCCTTAATCGCACCTTCATTGATTGGCTTGCCCGCAAAGGCACCATTCAAATCGACTAAATGCAGCCGCTTTCCGCCCCGTTCTACCCAATGGCGTGCCATCGCGCCAGGATCCTCCGAGAATACGGTAGACTCTTCCATTAAACCTTGCTTCAGGCGCACGCAGTGGCCATCTTTGAGATCAATTGCTGGAATAATTAGCATAGTGTGTACAAATAAATAAAACTTGAGAAACTAATATTATTTTTTAAGGTTTCCAGTTTACAAAATTGCTTAATAATTGCAAACCTGCTTGTGCACTTTTTTCTGGGTGGAACTGCACTGCGAACAAATTGTCTTGTGCTATGGCACAGGTAAATGGTTTTGGGTAGTCACTTTTGCCAGTGATATATTTTTCATTCTCTGGAGCAACATAATAGCTGTGCACGAAATAAAATCGCTCACCGCTAGCGATATCATTCCACAGCGCATGCGGTTTCTGCTGATACGCCTGATTCCAACCCATATGCGGTACTTTTAGCTTTTGTCCCTTGAGGTCGTGCATATCTTCCGCCGCAAATTTTTTTACTTGCCCTTTGAGCAAGCCCAAACCTGCAACATCACCCTCTTCCGAGCGCTCAAACAACATTTGCAAACCGATGCATATGCCCAAAAATGGCTTGGTCTTGGTAGCTTGCACGACAGATTCTCGAAGTCCGCGCTGATCTAGCTCACGGATGCAATCTGGCATTGCCCCTTGCCCTGGAAATACCACGCGCTCGGCCTGATTAATCATTGCAGCATCACTGGTTACTTGCACATTTTTATTCGGCGCAACATGCTCAATTGCTTTTGACACAGAGCGTAAATTGCCCATACCGTAATCAATCACTGCGATATCTATTTTTTTCATTTTGTAGACAGCAGAGGTATATTTATAACGAACCTTTTGTGGATGGCATCATTCCCACCATACGCGCATCAACCGTCACCGCCATGCGCAAAGCGCGGCCGAATGCCTTAAAAATAGTTTCTGCTTGATGATGCGAGTTATGCCCTTTTAGGTTGTCAATATGCAAAGTGACAAGCGCATGGTTGGTAAACCCCTGAAAGAACTCATGGAATAAATCTACATCGAATTCCCCTACCGCTGCACGCGTAAACTCGCAATTAAATTCTAAGCCGGGACGGCCTGATAAATCGAGTACAACACGCGACAAAGCCTCATCCAGCGGCACATAGGCGTGACCATAGCGGTTAATCCCCTTTTTATCGCCTATCGCTTTCAAAAAGGCTTGGCCAAGTGTAATCCCAATATCTTCTACCGTGTGATGCGCGTCAATGTGTAAATCGCCCTTGGCCTGTACACGAATATCCATCATGCCGTGACGCGCAACCTGATCGAGCATGTGATCAAGAAATCCTAGTCCTGTATTGAATTGTGATATGCCGGTGCCATCAATATTGATAGACACGACAACTTGTGTTTCTAAAGTATTACGGGTGACTTCAGCTTGACGCATGTAAATTTTGCTTAAATAATTGAATGACCAATGTGTTGGTGATATTTTAACTCAAACTAACTGCTACGCACAAAATAGCAATAAAAAAGCCGACCTAAAGGCCGGCTTTTTTATCAAGTATCACTTATTTTGCTTCTTCAGCTGCCGCATCTACTGCTGCCTCAACGGCCTCCGCAGCTTCTTCAGCCGCAGCCGGAGCTGCTTCTACCGCTTCTTCAACAGTAGCCGCAGCTTCTGTCGCCATTTCATCTGCAGGCTGACCGCCTTTAAGCAAGTACAAACCCAATAACACCGCGCCTGCAATCAATATCCAAGGTAGCCATTTGCCCATACCACCAGCACTTGCACTGCCTGCGCGTGCCAAACCGGTGATTTCCGCCGCTGAAGCCGCTGGGTCTGCAGCACCATAAATAGCCGCGCCTGCAACCACAATATCAGCACCTGCATCAACCACTTGACGCACTGTACCGGCTTTAACACCGCCTGCGACTGATACTTTAGCACCAGTGTTTAAGCCGGTTACCATGGCCAAATCAACGAAAGGCGTTTGACCAGCTGCTTGTTGGTCTAACCCAGTATGCACGCCAATAATGTGTGCGCCTAATTTAGCCACTTCAAGTGTGCGTGCTTTTTTATCTGTAACGTTGATTAAATCAACTTGTGCCATTTTTCCGTATTTGTTAGCGACATCAATTACACCTTTGATAGTGCCAATGTCAGCTGTACCTAATACTGTGCAAATATCTGCGCCTGCTTTGTAGAATGGTTCAGCTTCATAGAAGCCAGCGTCCATTGTTTTTAAGTCGACCAAGATTTTGTTATTGGGGAATTTAGCACGTAGTGTTTTCAACATCTCGATACCGTTATGCTTAATACATGGGGTGCCGATTTCTAAAATATCTACGTGTGGTGCAACTTTAGTTGCTAATGCAACTGTTCCATCAAAATCTAATGAATCTAATGCCATTTGGGTTTGTGCCATGCTACATCCTCCGAGCTTGCTGAATATTCGATTAAAAATGTAATATTTTGCGGTTAATTAATATGGTTTAACAAAATATTATTTGCACAATCTGTACATACCAGCATCATAACCGCATTTGCCGTGCAATTTCAACAGTTTAGTCACATTTAATTGCGCATTGCAAAAAAACAATTATTTAAGCTAAATGATACGTTCAACTAAGAATAGATTCTAGTGCTGTTATCAATTGTTTGGATTGCTGATCTGTGCCAACAGTGATGCGCAAATAAGGCGCGATACGGGCTGGATTTTTGAAGTGCCGTACAATAATACTTCGCTCACGTAGCCTCGCTGTCAGCTCGGCGCCACTGTAGGTTTTGTGCTTGGCGAATAGAAAGTTAGCCCCCGACGGCAGCACCACAAAATTCATTGCTTCTAGACGCCTTGCCAACGCCTCGCGTGTTGCGATTACTTTTTTGCAAGTTCCTTCAAAATAATCGATATCTTGCATAGCTACTATCGCACCTATTTCGGCAAATCGATCAATTGGATAAGAATTAAAACTATCTTTTATACGGATTAAGGCCTCGATTAAATCAGCTTGCCCCAAAGCATAACCCACCCGCAGCCCTGCTAAAGAGCGTGCTTTTGATACAGTTTGTGTAACTAATAAATTTGAATATGTATTAATAAGCCTGACCGCTGATTCTGTACCAAAATCAACATAAGCCTCGTCTATGACGACAACAGAATACTTATTCTTTTGTAGCAGTGCCTCAATTTTTTCTAATTCAAGCGGAATACTGGTTGGGGCGTTAGGATTGGGGAAAACAATGCCCCCATTGGGCCTATCATAATCATGGATATTAATTTCAAAATTCCGATCCAGCGGAACGGTTTCATACTCAATCCCATATAAGCCACAGTAAACAGGATAAAAGCTATAAGTAATATCCGGAAAAAGTAGTGGTCTTGAATGCTTAAGCAGTGCTTGAAACACATGCGCCAATACCTCATCTGAACCATTGCCCACAAACACTTGATGGGCCTGTAAGCCATGAGTTTGCGCAATGGTTGCTTTGAGTTTGTCCGAGTTCGGATCGGGATAAAGTCGCAAATTATCCGTAGCCCCAGCCTTAAGGGCGGCAATGACTTTAGGGCTGGGTCCGTATGGGTTTTCGTTGGTATTAAGTTTAACTAGATTTTCTAGCTTAGGCTGCTCACCCGGTACATAAGGTGTTAGCTTATGGACCACCTCACTCCAAAACTGGCTCATTATTTAAACCTATATTCGGCACTTCGGGCATGCGCTGCTAGGCTTTCTCCATAGGCTAAAGTCGCAGCAATTTTACCGAGTTTTTGTGCGCCATCGTTTGAAACCATAATCAAACTCGAACGTTTTTGGAAATCATACACCCCCAAAGGTGAGCTAAATCTTGCCGTGCGCGAGGTTGGCAACACATGGTTGGGTCCTGCGCAGTAATCGCCAAGCGCTTCACAGGTGTCGCGCCCCATAAAAATAGCACCCGCGTGTTTGATTTTCTTGGCCATTTCAAGCGGATTTTCCACCGAAAGTTCTAAATGTTCTGGTGCAATAGTGTTGCTAATTTCAATCGCTTCATCTAAATCTTTTACCAAAATGAGCGCACCACGATTACTGATAGCGCTACTGATAATATCTTTACGCGGCATTTCTGCTAGCAGTTTTTGCATACTAGCAGCCACTTTATCGAGAAAATCTGCGTCTGGGCTGAGCAAAATAGCTTGCGCCAACTCGTCATGCTCGGCTTGGCTGAATAAGTCCATCGCAATCCAATCTGCATTGGTTTTACCATCACAAATCACTAAAATTTCAGATGGTCCCGCTACCATATCGATGCCAACCACCCCAAACACACGGCGTTTGGCGGCAGCTACGTATGCGTTGCCTGGGCCGGTAATTTTGTCCACTTGCGGCACGGTTTCTGTTCCATAAGCCAATGCGCCTACGGCTTGCGCACCACCAATGCAAAATACACGATCTACGCCAACAATAGCTGCTGCTGCTAACACCAATGCGTTCTTTTCACCATTGGGGGTTGGCACCACCATAATAAGCTCGCCTACCCCTGCCACTTTGGCGGGGATAGCATTCATCATTACACTTGAAGGGTAGGCCGCTTTACCCCCTGGCACGTAGAGGCCAACTCTATCTAATGCTGTCACTTGTTGACCGAGCAAAGTTCGGTCAGCCTCAGTATAGCTCCATGATTGCATCACTTGTTTTTCATGATAATCGCGTATGCGACTGGCCGCGGCTAGCAACGCATCGCGTTTGACTACATCCAAACTTTTAAGCGCCGCCTGCAATTCTACTTTTGTAATTTCTAAGTCACTCAAGCTGATAGCATTCGTTTTATCAAAACTATTGGTGTATTCCAACACGGCCGCATCACCACGGTTTTTCACATCCTTCAAAATACTTGCTACAACGATATCAACACTTTCGTCTTGCGCGGTTTCAAAAGCTAGCAAAGCTTTTAACTTAGCGTCAAAATCACTATTTTTTGTAGTTAAGCGTCTGATTTTCATACGCAACCTTGTGACACCGCCCTAGAAAATGCATCTAGTATTGGTTGCAAACTTCCTCTGTTTAACTTTAAAGAAGCCTGATTCACAATCAAGTGCGAGCTAATATCACCAATGTGCTCGACCGCTTTGAGATCGTTCGCCCGTAAAGTGCTGCCAGTGCTCACCAAATCAACAATCGCGTCTGCCAACCCAACTAGCGGGCCTAGCTCCATAGAGCCATATAGTTTAATTAGGTCGACATGCATGCCTTTAGCAGCAAAGTGCTCACGCGCTGTTTTCACATATTTAGTAACCACTTTCAATCGCGCCCCTTGGCGGATACTGCCCTCGTAATCAAATCCTTCTCGCACCGCTACCATCATCTTGCATTGGGCGATTTGTAAATCAAGCGGCTGATATAAGCCTTCGCCGCCATGTTCATCGAGCACATCTTTGCCAGCGACACCCAAATCTGCCGCACCATACTGCACATAGGTCGGCACATCTGATGCACGTACAATAATCAATCGCACATCATCACGATTAGTGGACAAAATAAGCTTACGAGAAGACTCAGGATCTTCAAGCGCACGAATCCCCGCCGCCGCTAGTAATGGCATGGTCTCTTCAAAAATTCTGCCTTTGGATAATGCAATGGTAATCATCTTAATTCACTCTTTTTACCTTCGCCCCTAGCGCGGTCAATTTCTCTTCCAAATTTTCATAACCACGGTCGAGGTGATAAATGCGTTCTATCACCGTTTCACCGCGTGCAACCAAGCCCGCCAATACCAAGCTTGCCGAAGCGCGTAAATCGGTTGCCATGACTGTTGCCCCATCCAAATAATCTACCCCTTTTACCAAAGCGGTATTGCCATCGATACTAATATCCGCACCTAGACGTTGCATTTCTTGCACGTGCATAAAGCGATTTTCAAAAATCGTTTCAGTGACTTTGGAAACACCCTCTGCCACCACATTCAACGCCATAAATTGCGCTTGCATATCGGTTGGAAAAGCGGGATGTGGCGCTGTACGAATATTCACCGCCTTTAGCTTGCTACCACTTTTAACGGTTATGCTATTTTTATCATTATTAACTTCCGCACCTGCTTCACGCAGTTTTTCTATCACCGCCTCAAGTAAATCGGCACGTGCATTTTTTAGGGTAACATTGCCGCCGGTCATGGCGGCCGCTACCATATAGGTGCCTGCTTCAATACGATCACACACAATATTGTGCGTAGCACCGGCTAAGCGCTCAACGCCAACAATGGTAATGGTATCAGTCCCTGCACCTGTAATGTTTGCTCCCATTTTATTTAAGCATTCAGCCAAATCTGTCACTTCAGGTTCTTTAGCGGCATTTTCCAACACTGTGGTGCCTTCTGCCAGTACCGCTGCCATCATCAAATTTTCGGTACCAGTTACGGTTACCAAATCCATATAATAGCGTGCACCTTGTAAGCGACGGTTTGGTAGATGCAGGGTACTGGCTTGAATATAGCCGTGGGTAATGTGAATGGCAGCCCCCATGGCCAAAAGACCCTTTATGTGCAAATCAACCGGACGCGAGCCAATTGCGCAACCCCCAGGCAGAGAAACACGTGCCGTGCCAAAGCGCGTCAATAAAGGCCCAAGTACCAATATAGAAGCACGCATGGTTTTCACCATTTCGTAAGTCGCCTCAAACGAAGCGACGTCGCTGGCATCCAACGTTACGGTAGAGGCCTCCTGCGTGACCTTAACGCCCATGGTGTCTAGTAACTTGAGTGTTGAGGCCACATCGCGTAAGGCAGGAACACTCGTCAGCGTAAGCGGCGTTTCCGCTAACAAGGCTGCGCACAAAATAGGCAGGGCTGCATTTTTTGCACCAGAAACCGTTATTTCACCGTGTAGCGGAAAACCACCTTCAATAATGAGCTTATCCAATGGCTAATCCCATGCTATTTCGCCTCTGCTAACATTGCTTGGAGTTCACCGTTTTCATACATGGCACGCATAATGTCTGCGCCCCCGACAAACTCGCCTTTTATGTAAAGCTGGGGGATAGTTGGCCAATTGGCGTATTGTTTAATCCCTTCTCGAATTTCTTGATTTTGCAACACGTCAACGGCTACATACTGCGCATTGCAAGCATCTAATATTTGGGTTGCCAAATTCGAAAACCCGCATTGCGGAAATTTCGGACTACCCTTCATATAAAGCACT
>JBQTJZ010000242.1:0-7559 GCA_052386615.1 Methylophilaceae bacterium | reverse complement strand
GGGTGGAAGAATTATTTATTGTCCAAGATTCGCAATGGCGTAATGCGATCTCTTTTGGTTTGTTTAGCGATGAACAGTTGGCCAGTAATTTATTGAGTGACCTGCTAGCAAAAGGAGTAAAAGGCGCTACTAAGGCGTTGCGCAACCCAGGCAAGGCGCTCAGCAGCTTATTGATTCAAGATGCGACCGCAGAAGCTGCGCTAGAATTACATAAAATAAAACACGAGTTTGTTGGCACAGATTTAATACCGGCGGCCTGCCCTTGATAGGGTTATCTTTTCTTCAAATATAAATCCGTAATCGACCCTTCTTTCATCTCTGCTGCGAAACAAATCGTTTCAGAGAGTGTTGGGTGCGCATGAATGGTAAGGCCTAAATCATGGGCATCGGCGCCCATCTCAATCGCCAGTACAGCTTCAGCCAGCAACTCGCCAGCGTTTACGCCGACGATACCTGCACCAATGACGCGATGGGTTTCTTTATCGAAAATCAGCTTAGTGCTACCTTCGGTGCGTGCAATCGAAAGTGCGCGACCACTGGCAGCCCACGGGAAGCTGGCTTTTTCGATTTCGATGCCTTTGGTTTTAGCTTCTGTTTCAGTCATGCCCACCCATGCCACTTCTGGGTCAGTATAGGCTACCGATGGAATGACCATCGCTTGAAGCTCCACCTTGTGTCCAGCAATCACTTCTGCGGCCACTTTTGCTTCATGTGTCGCTTTATGTGCCAACATCGGCTGACCCACAATATCACCAATCGCAAAAATATGGCCAATGTTAGTGCGCATTTGCTTATCCACAGCAATAAAGCCGCGCTCGTCAACGGCTACGCCGGCGAATTCTGCACCAATATTTTTACCGTTGGGTTTACGTCCAATCGAAACCAGCACACGGTCGTAAATTTGCGCCTCCTTAGGGGCTTCTTCACCTTCAAAGCGTACATGGATACCGTCTTTTTTGGCTTCCATTTTACTTACTTTAGTAGAGAGCATAATGCGCTCAAAGCGTTTTTCCATACGCTTTTGCAATGGGCGCACCAAATCGCGGTCGCAACCGGTAATGAGGCCGTCCATAAATTCTACAACGCTGACTTTACTACCCAGTGCGTCATACACCGTGCCCATTTCTAGCCCAATAATGCCGCCACCGATGACTAGTAATTTTTTAGGAATATCTGCCAGCGCCAATGCCCCGGTAGAATCCATGATGCGTTCGTCTTCTGGGGCGTCTGGGAATTTAGTTGCTTGTGACCCTGCGGCAATAATTGCATTTTCAAAGCCAACGGTGGTGACTTTACCATCATCCCCAGTTACAGCCATTTGGTGCGGGCTAGTAAATTTGCCGATACCATTCACTACTGTGACCCCACGTTGCTTCGCCATTTGCGCCAAACCGCCAGTGAGTTTTGCCACGACATCGTTGGTTTTCCAATTGCGTAATTGGTCTAAATCAATCGTTGGCGAGCTAAAGCTTACGCCATGGTGCGCTGCATCCTCAGCTTCTGTAATCACTTTTGCCGTGTGTAAAAGTGCTTTAGAGGGAATGCACCCTACGTTCAAGCAAACGCCGCCTAGTGTTGGGTAACGCTCAATTAACACTACTTTTTTGCCTAAATCGGCGGCTCTAAAAGCAGCGGTGTAGCCGCCGGGGCCAGAGCCCAGCACAGCCACCTCTGTTGTAATGTCGCTGGCACCGGTTGCAACAGCCGGTGCCGGTGCTTGGGTTGGTGCACTCTCTACTGGTGCACTTGTAGTCTCTACAGGCGCCTCTACTTTTGCTGGGCTAGCAGTTTGGCTATCGACTTCTAACTCTAAAATCAATGAGCCCTTAGCCACTTTATCGCCTACTTTTACTTTGATTTCTCTTACTGTACCGGCGTGTGCGGAAGGAATATCCATCGACGCTTTGTCTGATTCCACCGTAATCAGTGAATCTTCCTTAGCAATCATATCGCCTACTTTGACCAGCAATTCGATGACATCAACACTGTCAAAATTACCGATATCGGGGACTAAAACTTCAACTAAATGACGCATGCAATACCCTTACAGTAATAATCTACGCACATCTGACAGCATCATCCGCATATGCGAAGTGAAGCGCGCGCCATCTGCACCGTCAATCACGCGATGGTCGTATGAAAGTGATATTGGCAAGATTAAGCGTGGCTCAAAGGTTTTGGTTTTTGCATCGTAAACAGGTTGCATGCTAGAACGTGAAACGCCTAAAATCGCTACCTCTGGGCAGTTAATAATTGGGGTGAACATGGTGCCACCAATGCCGCCCAAGCTAGAGATGGTGAAAGAGCCGCCCTGCATTTCCTCTACTTTTAACTTACGTTCACGCGCCTTGGCAGAAAGCTCACCAAGGTCGCGGGCAATATCCAGCACATCTTTTTGCTGCACATCTTTGACTACGGGCACCACTAAACCATCGGGCGTATCGCAAGCAAAGCCGACATTGTAGTAATTCTTTAATAGTAAGCTGTCGCCATCTGGTGAAAGGGATGCATTAAAGTTCGGGTAGGCTTTTAGCGCATTGACTGATGCTTTAATTAAGAAAGCCAACATGGTGAGTTTGACACCACGCTTTTCCGCGTCTGCCTGCATTGATTTGCGGAATTCTTCCAAATCGGTAATATCGGCCTCATCAAACTGTGTGACGTGCGGTGCGCTCACCCAGTTGCGGTGCAAGTTTGCGCCTGACAGTTTTTTGATACGCGATAAAGGTTTAGTTTCAATGTCACCAAACTGGGTGAAATCAATCACCGGCATCGGCAACGTCGCCAAACCACTTACGCCAGCACCCATGTTCTCAGTACGTGGTTTGGCTAATTCGCCTTTTACATAAGCCTGAACATCCGTCTCCAAAATACGATTTTTAGCACCCGACCCTTTCACCAAACTTAAGCTTACCCCTAATTCACGTGCAAATTTACGTACGGATGGACTGGCGTGTGAAAGTTTATCGTTTGCAACAGCGATACTTTCACCTACAGGTGCTGGTTGATGTGCCGGTGCAATGGGTTTTGGCGGCGCTGGCGCTGGGCGGCTGGGCTCTGGAATCACCACGTTAGGCTGAGATTCCGCTTTAACTGTAGTTTTAGCGTCTACTGGCTTAACTTCTGCAGGTTTTGTAGCGACATCGTGAGCCTCTAGGGTCAAAATCAAACCACCTTGTGCTACTTTATCGCCCACTTTGATTTTGACTTCTTTGACCACGCCGGCAAATGGCGCAGGAATATCCATCGAAGCTTTATCAGATTCTACTGTAATCAGTGAATCTTCCTTGGCGATAGTGTCCCCTACTTTTACCAATACCTCGATGACATCCACACTATCAAAATTACCGATATCGGGGACGACTACGTGTTGAATTGCCATTTAATCGTCTCCTTAAACGGTGGTTGGGTTAGGCTTATTGGCATCTAACTGGTATTTTTTAATCGCTTCTGCTGCTTTGCTGGCGGGCAATTTATCTTCATCTGCCAACGCTTTTAATGTCGCTAACACAATATAGTATCGATCTACTTCAAAGAAGCGACGTAGCGCTTCACGGCTATCTGAACGACCGTAACCATCCGTGCCTAAAGCAACAAATTGATTCGGTATAAACGCGGCAATCTGCTCTGCAAACGATTTCATATAATCGGTAGACGCAATCACCGGCCCTTGTGCGTCTTTCATGCTCTCGGCCACAAAACTTAATTTTTGTGGCTTTTCCGGGTTGTGCCTATTCCAGCGCTCTACATCCAAACCATCTTTACGCAACTCATTAAAACTGGTGACACTCCATACATCGGCAGCTATGCCCCAATCTTTCCCCAGCAATTCGGCAGCAGCAATCACTTCGCGCAATATCACACCGCTACCCATGAGTTGCACTTTTTCGCCTTTAGCTTTTGATGTGCTAAATAAGTACATGCCTTTTAAGATGCTTGCTTCAATGCCTTTGGGCATTTCAGGATGTGTGTAGTTTTCATTCATCAAAGTGATGTAGTAGTACACATCTTCTTGGTTTTGCACCATGCGACGTAGACCTTCTTGGATGATGACCGCTAACTCATAGGCAAAGGTTGGGTCGTAAGAAATACAGTTTGGAATCGTGGCGGCCATCAAATGGCTATGGCCATCTTCGTGCTGTAAACCTTCACCGTTCAAGGTCGTGCGGCCAGCCGTTGCGCCGAGCAGGAAACCACGCGCACGTGAATCACCGGCTGCCCAAGCTAAATCTCCAATTCGCTGGAACCCAAACATGGAGTAGAAAATGTAGAACGGAATCATCTGCACGCCAGTGACAGAGTATGAGGTTGCCGCCGCAATCCAGCTAGAGAATGAACCGGCTTCGTTAATGCCTTCTTCTAAAATTTGGCCGTCTTTTTGCTCTTTATAGAACATCACTTGATCAGAATCTTGCGGCTCGTACAATTGACCTTGGCTTGCGTAGATACCCAATTGGCGGAACATTCCTTCCATCCCAAAGGTACGCGCTTCATCAGGTACAATCGGCACTATATATTTACCGATTTGTTTATCGCGTACTAGGGTAGAAAGAATACGCACAAATGCCATTGTGGTTGAGATTTCACGCTCGCCGGTTGAAACTAACATGTTCTCAAACGCAGATAAATCGGGCACCGTAAGTTCATTACCTTTACGACGACGCGCGGGCACTGAACCGCCCATGGCAGCACGGCGCTCCGCCATATATTGCATTTCTGCTGAATCTGCAGCTGGTTTGTAGAAGCTAAGATTTTCAACTTGTTCATCGGTAATCGGCAAGTCGAATCGATTTCTAAAAGCTTTAAGTGACTCAATATCCATCGATTTTTGCTGATGGGTAATGTTTTGACCTTCGCCAGCATCGCCCATGCCATACCCTTTAACGGTTTTAGCCAAAATCACCGTCGGTTGACCTTGATGGTTGACCGCTGCATGATAGGCTGCATACACTTTATGCGGGTCATGACCACCACGGTTTAAGCGCCAGATATCCTGATCGCTCATTGCTGCCACCATTTCTTTTAGTTCGGGATACTTGCCAAAGAAATGTTCCCGTGTGTAAGCACCACCTTTGGCTTTAAAGTTTTGGTACTCGCCGTCTACGCATTCTTCCATACGTTTTTTCAGCAAACCATCTTTGTCCATGGCTAACAGTGGGTCCCAATAAGAACCCCAAATCACTTTGAGCACGTTCCAACCAGAACCGCGGAAATCAGATTCCAATTCTTGGATAATTTTACCGTTACCGCGCACTGGGCCGTCTAAACGCTGCAAGTTACAATTGATGACAAAAATCAGATTGTCTAATTTCTCACGGCTGGCTAATGAGATTGCCCCTAATGATTCAGGCTCATCCATTTCACCGTCGCCACAGAACACCCATACTTTTCGGTCTGTGGTATCGGTAATGCCACGGTCATGCAAGTACTTAAGAAAACGCGCTTGATAGATGCCCGTGATCGGACCTAAACCCATTGAAACAGTAGGAAATTGCCAAAAATCTGGCATTAGCCATGGATGTGGGTAGCTGGATAACCCATTGCCACTCGTTTCTTGGCGGAAGTTACCCATTTGCTCTTCGGTAATACGACCTTCTAAAAAAGCACGTGCATAGACACCCGGCGAGGAGTGGCCTTGGAAGTAAACACAGTCGCCACCGAAATTTTCATTGGCCGCGCGGAAGAAATAGTTAAAAGCAGTATCGTATAAAGTAGCGGCAGACTGGAAGCTGGCAATATGCCCTCCCACCCCTGGCGATTTCTCGTTAGCACGCAATACGGTCATCACCGCATTCCAGCGCACCAAGGCGCGAATACGACGCTCCATTTCTGGATCGCCTGGCAGACGCGCCTGTAAATGAGTGGGGATGGTGTTGACGTAGGCGGTGGTTGCGTTATAGGGCAGGTTGCTGCCTGAGCGACGTGCTTGATCAATCATTGCCTCTAACAAAAAGTGCGCGCGTTCTGTGCCTTCAGCCTCGATTACAGAAGTTAAAGCGTCCAACCATTCTTGCGTTTCTTGGGCATCCGTTTCAGTTAAGCCCATATTGACGTTGTATAGGTTCGGATTTGTTACCATGCGTGAGATTTCCCCATCGCGCAAACTCGCGCGTAATTAAAACAAGAGATTTGGTTGCTACGCGTATAATTTACAACAGCACGTGGCAACCAAACGTGAATTGGAATGTTCTATAAAGCTGTAAGTGTGGCTTTTTTAAGCTTTTTGGTCAAGTTAAAACATCGGTTTAACCTGACATAAATTGAGATTTGCTAAGGTTTCCATATATTTCATATAAGAGTATTTTGGACAATATATAAAAACGAAAGGGTGTGAAATGTTGGTAAAGTTAACACAATATGCAATAATTAGCAGCGAAAAGTCGTTATTATCAGAAAAACACCTACTTTTTGTTTTAAATGAAAACGCTGGCAAAGACTATCCTTTTGCACAAATTTTGCAAACTAAACTCAATCGCAGTAGAACCGAGTTTGCTGACCTGAACAAAACCCCAATAAGCATCGAATTGCCGAATGGAGGGTTGGCAAGTTATGTGATTTTGACAGAGCAGTTCAGCGCATTTCAAAAGCATACCTTGCTGCGTAAAGCGGTTAAGCCGCTGTTAGAAGAACATCCCGAAACTCTAGCGATTTGTGTGTTTGGCGATGATGCCACTCGCGAAGCGCATGCTTGCGCTGCTTATTATGTGGTGACTGTGAATGCTGCTAGCCTTCCTAGCAGAAAAAAAGCTACCAAATTGAAACCACTTAAAACGATCAGTATTTATGGATATCAGGCAACACATCGCTATAACGACATTAATGCACGCGTGGCAGGTAATACGCTTTGCCGTACTCTCACCATGTTACCGCCGAACGAACTTACACCAGCCATCTACCGTAAAAAAGTGGCTGAACTGGCTAAGCAGCAGGGGTGGATGCACGAAGAGTTCGATATGCCAGCACTTAAAAAAATGGGCGCTGGCGCATTTTATGCGGTGGGGCAAGGCAGCGAGCCCATGGATGCGGCGATTGTGCACCTTAGCTATCTGCCCAAAGTAGCAAAAAAACATGTTGCCTTAGTTGGTAAAGGGATTTGCTTTGATACGGGCGGACACAACCTTAAACCTGCCAAATACATGCAAGGCATGCACGAAGATATGAACGGCTCAGCAGTTGCACTGGGTATTTTGCTGGCCGCAACGCAGACGCAGCTACCGGTTAAACTGGATTGTTGGCTGGCAATTGCCCAAAACCATATTGGCCCACTGGCCTATAAACAGAATGATGTGGTGATCGCGCTTAATGGGATGACGATTGAGATTGTGCATACCGATGCCGAAGGCCGTATGGTGTTAGCGGACACCCTTACACTTGCTTCGCGGCAAAAGCCCGATGTCATTTTGGATTATGCTACTCTAACCGGCAGCATGGCGGTGGCGGTGACCGATCGTATGAGCGGCGTCATAGCCAACCGCCCAGAACTGCTCCGCAAAGCTGTGAGCTCAGGAGCAAGGGCAGGTGAGCGCATTGTGGCTTTTCCTTATGAAGACGACATGGAC
>JBQTJZ010000241.1:0-6827 GCA_052386615.1 Methylophilaceae bacterium | reverse complement strand
GGGAAAAACACAGCAAGGATATGGCTTCCTGGCAAGAGGCAGGGCGCATGTTTTATCGCATTACAGGACCACTGGTTAAGACTTTTTTAATCAACCAATTTGTCTATTACGAGTTTGAAAAACCATTCCATGCGATTGTGCGCAAGATTGAAAATAATAGCGCGGTACTGGAAGTCGTGCAAGATCACTCCAATCCTAAACACAATGTATGGGGCATTATGGCGCGTAATCGTGAGCAAAACTTTGCGCTTAATCTACTCATGGATCCAGAAATTGATTTCGTCACCCTGCTCGGTCAGGCAGGGACTGGTAAAACATTGCTCACGTTAGCAGCGGCGCTCACACAAACGCTCGACAAGAAAATATATTCGGAAATCATCATGACGCGCGTCACCGTGCCGGTGGGTGAAGATATTGGCTTTTTACCAGGCACGGAAGAAGAAAAAATGGCCCCTTGGATGGGGGCGTTGGAAGATAACTTAGATGTGCTCAACAAAACTGATGAAGAGGCTGGCGAATGGGGTCGTGCTGCAACGCAAGATTTAATCCGTACTCGAATTAAAGTCAAATCGCTCAACTTTATGCGAGGGCGTACCTTTTTGCACAAATTTTTAATTATTGATGAAGCCCAAAACTTAACACCAAAACAAATGAAAACCCTGATTACGCGCGCAGGTCCCGGCACCAAAGTAGTGTGCTTAGGTAATATCGGCCAAATTGATACGCCATATCTCACTGAAGGCAGCTCTGGCTTAACTTATGTCGTCGATAGATTCAAAGGTTGGGAGCATAATGGGCATGTGACATTAGTACGTGGTGAGCGCTCTCGTTTGTCTGATTTTGCTGCTGAAGCATTGTAAGTTTTATTATAAAAAATAGCATCCAATTCGATTTTTGATGCAAATTGAAAGCAGGGAAGAGAATTACCCATAAACAGGGTAATTAATTTTTGATGACCTCCAAGTTCTACATCATACTGATTGCCCAGTTTTTATCTGCTTTGGCGGATAACGCGCTACTATTTGCTGCTATTGCCATACTTGCGGCAATGAACGCGCCCGATTGGCATACGCCACTGCTACAACAATTCTTTGTCATTTCCTATATTGTACTTGCCCCTTTTGTTGGATCAATCGCGGATGCTTTTCCCAAAGGTAGCGTCATGTTTTTTTCAAATACCATTAAGGTAATAGGCTGCACTGCTATGCTATTTGGTATGCCGCCACTGTACGCTTACGGCATCGTTGGCATTGGAGCCGCCGCATATTCCCCTGCCAAATATGGCATACTGACCGAATTACTCCCTAGTCATCAACTCGTTAAGGCGAACGGCTGGATGGAAGGCTCTACGGTCACAGCAATTATTGCAGGCGCTATTCTTGGTGGGATACTTGCGAGCAACAACTTAGAGCTTGCCATGTGGGTAATTGCAGCTTTATATGTGGCTGCGGCCTTTTTCAATTACTTCATCCCCAAACTGCCGATTGAACATAAGATAGAGCGTAAGACACTGGGGTATATTATTAAAGACTTCACCCATGCTTTTGTCACGCTATGGAAAGATCCTCTTGGACAACTCTCTTTAGCGGTCACGACTTTATTTTGGGGTGCGGGGGCTACATTAAGACTGGTTGTGCTCGCTTGGGCTGCGATTACCTTAGACTTTGATATTGAACAATCGACACAACTCGTTGCTACTGTTGCAATAGGGATTGCTGTCGGCTCTATGGCGGCTTCGCGTTTCATCCAGCTCGAGCAATCCACCACGGTATTACCGGCTGGTATCATAATGGGCGCACTTGTCATCAGCATGATTTTTGTTTCGGATTGGAAGGCTGCAGCATTGGTATTATTTTTAATTGGTGCGTTAAGTGGTTTTTTTGTAGTTCCCCTTAACGCACTTTTACAACATAGAGGTCACCATCTCATCGGGGCCGGACACTCAATTGCCGTTCAAAACTTTAATGAACATATCGGTATACTCATTATGCTAGGATGCTACCTGCTAATGGTGAAGGCCGATATTTCCATTAATGCAATTATTGCGGTGTTTGGCTTGTTTATTATTCTTAGCATGAGCGTAATCAACAGAATTTATCGTAATGTCAGGGTCAGCGATTAATGCAGCTTTACTTTTGCTTCGCTTCGCCGTGTGATCATACGTGCAACCCCCTGTAACAGCACTGAAATAACGCCATGCAAAGCCATCAAATGCATTTGATAAAGTGAACGATACATAAAACGTGCGAATAAGCCCTCTATATACATGCTACCGCCCGAAATCGCTCCCATTAAACTACCCACAGTAGAGTAGCGGCCTAAATTTACCAATGATCCATAATCACGGTAAATGTATTCCGGGTAATCTTTTTTGCCTTCAATCCTATACTTCATGGTTTTAATCAACATAGATGCTTGCTGGTGGGCTGCCTGAGCACGTGGCGGCACATTACCACCCTGACCTATCCATGGACAAGCCGCACAATCGCCAAAAGCAAAAATATTGTAATCAACACTGCATTGTAAATTTTGGTTAACCACTAACTGATTGATTTTATTCACTTCTAATCCATCTAGTTCGCGCAAAAAATCAGGCGCTTTGATTCCAGCGGCCCACACCACTAGGCTGGAAGGAATAAATCGGCCACTATGCGTATAAACCCCCTTAGCCGAAACTTCCGTCACACGTTCACCTGTGTATACGTTAACACGCAATTTTTTTAATTCAACTTCTACTGCAGTGGATAGCTTGCTTGGAAGCGCAGGTAATACGCGATCACTCGCCTCGATAATTGAAATCTTAACGTCACGATCTGCGTCAATCTTATCTAGTCCGTAAGCAGCCAGTTCACGTGTTGTATTGTGTAACTCTGCAGCCAGCTCAACCCCAGTTGCACCAGCACCCACTATCACAACTTCTAACTGCCCACTTTGCACGGGTGTTGTTTGTGTTTGCGCACGTACCAGTGCATTATGTAGCTTGCGATGAAACTTCTCGGCTTGGTCTTGTGTATCCAAGGCAATAGAATGTTTAAGTGCCCCCTTAACACCAAAATCATTGGTGGTACTGCCAATAGCTATCACCAAAGTATCATACTGAAAAACACGCCGGGCAATCACCTCTTGTCCATCTTCATCAAAAAATGGGGTGATGGTAATCTGTTTTTTTGCACGATCTAGTCCATCCATACGACCTAAACGAAAATTGAAATGGTGCCAATGCGCTTGTGCCAGATATTCAAGCTCATGCTTATCTGGATTCATGCTACCGGCAGCAATCTCATGTAGCAGTGGTTTCCATACATGTGTTCTGGTACAGTCAACCAGCGTAATCTCCGCTTGTTTCCTTTTTCCCAATGTATTGCCTAAGCGCGTTGCAAGCTCTAATCCACCAGCACCGCCCCCCACTATCACAATATGATGCAATTTTTTATCTACCATGTTTATCAATTCTCTCAATACTTGGAATACCAAATAAAAACGCGCTTGCCGCAATCGCCAGCAAGCGCGTTAGTATTTAATCGACTTTATTCGTTACCTGTCAGCCCTTCGCTACCCTGGCTTCGAATCCACGCAATGACTTGCAGTGCCTCATCTGGTCTAACCCCATCGGCGGGATTGGCAGGGTTCATGATGCCAACACCTTTGCCCCCCATGCCCCCATTGGTACCAACCCAGATAGTTTCAAACATGCCCTTATTAGTCGCATTTTTGGGATACTTGAAAGTAGGGCCCACTAAACCAGGACCTACTTGACCTTGTGCGGTTGGGCCGTGACATTGTGAGCAAGAATACAATCCATAGACCTTTTTACCTTTGGCAATAGCCTCTTCATTACCGACATATGGATTTTTACCGGTAGCTAAAAACTCTTTTGCAGCTGAGGTATCGAACAGCGCAACATCGATGGCCATGGGTTTGTCGTCTTGAGATGAAACAAAAGTAATTGCATTAGCTGTAGCGGCTGGTGCCGATGCGCTTGGCGTAGCCGCATCGCCTGTAGCCGCGTCCTTATTTCCACAAGCAACTAAAGTTGCTAGGGTTATCAATAGTACGGTTGCTTTTAATATATTTTTCATTAAATCCCCCTAAAATTTACTTTATAAAACTTATTTACCTCTAGTAAGGTAATCTGCTCGATTAATATCACAGATACTATTTTACTCGTTTATTTTAAATCCACAAAACACACGACCATACAAGTAAGTATGGTCGTTTGATTGAGTGCTGTAAACTTCTGGCAGGTATTATTCGTTACCGGTAACGCCTTTACCTTGCGTACGCGCCCATGCAATCACTTTCAAAACTTCATCAGGCGTCATACCATCCGCTGCATTGCTAGGATTCATGTAACCTAAACCTTTGCCACCCATGCCCCCATTGGTACCAGCCCAGATAGTTTCAAACATGCCCTTATTGCTCGCGTTTTTAGGATACTTGAAAGTAGGGCCCACTAAACCAGGGCCTACTTGACCTTGTGCGGTTGGACCATGACATTGCCCGCAAGAATATAGCCCATAGATTTTTTTACCTTTTTTGATAGCTTCTTCATTACCGACATATGGATTTTTACCGGTAGCCAAAAATTCCTTTGCAGCTGGTGTGTCAAATAAGTCCGCTTTAATGCTTAATGGTGAGCCATCTGTAGTAGCCACGAAACTTTGCGCTGCAATTACTTGCAACGAAAACCCTGCCAATGTCAACATAGAAACAAATAAAGTTGACTTTAATGCTTTATTGCCTAACATGTTTTCTCCCTTAATCTACTTAACAAAAAATGAGCTACGCTTCCTTAATGCTCTACACACTAGCCTCACGTATAATCATTCAACGAATTACTAATTATTTGGTTGACAGAACTTTTGATTTTGCATGACTCAAATAAGCCCCGCATTTTACTCACTTTTTAACGTTACGTCACCAATATTTTATTTTTTGACATTACCTCTATATACTTTTTGCACACTATCCCCTTCTACAACCGGCACATGCGGAATGCCGTATTCATCTAAAATTTTCAAGATTTTATCTTGGTTGCGATCAAGCGCTCCTTGAATCAGTGCTAGGCGCTCTTTATCTTTTTTACGTACCCCAACTGATATATTCCAAAACTCTTTACCTTTTACATTCTCGTTTTCATATTCTGGAATAGACACAACCTCTAATGGAATTTTGGCTTGCTTGGCAAAATAGCCACCGATTGGACCCCAAGCGACTGCCACATCAATCTCCCCTTTTACCAAGTCATCAATCAGGTAGCTGGGCGGTAGATTCAAATCACGCTGCATGCGATAAGGTCTTGCATTGGCAATTAAGCCATGATCATCCATAGGGATAGTCGCTGGACTTTGTCCAACCACGCCGATAACGGCCTTTTTTAAGTCGGGCGAATCCCAGTTCGTAATGTTGTAACCACTTTCTTTGCGCCATACAAATACATGACCAGCGCGATAATATGGCTTAGATGTACGTAACGCATCATAATCAGGGGGCACCCCAATAATCACATCACAACGTTGCGCATTAATGGTGTTTCTTAAAAACCCCTGGCGGTTATAGGCATAGGTATAGGTTAATGGTTTACCTAAATCTTTTGCAAGCAGTGCTGCAATTTTATCTTCAAAGCCTTCTTGCTTAGAGTTTGAATAGGGCATATTGTCTGGATCAGCACAGACTTTAAACTCATCTAAGGTGGGTACGCGCGCTAGTTCACCTGGGCGTCCTTCATCTGGGTTTAAGGTTGGGATGTTTACATCTCCAGCCACGACTAAATTACTTGCTAACGCAAAGAATGTCGCAAAAACCAGTTTTTTTACTTGTTTGAATTTCATTTCATTTCCTCATTAAAATCACAACGATGCTGTCGTGCCAAACCGATAGAGTACCGCTAAAAATAAAAGTTCTTTATCACTCAAAATAAGCCTGTCATTTTATCCAATTTTTACTGGTAAGGATACTAATCTGTATACCTTTATCGTACATTGAAATAAAAACACCCCACCGAAGTGGGGTGTTTTGGTTGATTACCTTGTATTAAGTTATAAGCTAATCTTGCGATTAAATTATAGGCTGAATACTGTTAATGCACCGCCGCCAGGAGCAGCGTTGTATTTGACAAGTTCAGCATAACCACCAGCAGCACCAAGGGCGTCTGTTGGGTTAGTCATACCAAGGTTCATCGCCACACCAGCCCAGCCACCGATACCTGATAGCACGCCAACGTGTTGTTTACCTTTATTGCCATAAGTAAATACGTTACCAATCACGCCAGAACCGACTTGGAATCTCCAAAGTTCTTTACCGCTATTCGCATCAACGGCTTTTAACCACCGGTCTAACGTACCATAAAATACCAAACCAGACCCTGTGGTAAGTGCGCCGCTCCAAGCAGAGAATTTCTCTTTGTTATACCATACTTTTTTGTTGGTCATTGGATTGTAAGCAGCAAAGCCACCCATCACACCGTCAGGACCTGGGAACATGGTCAATGTTGCACCAACCCAAGGTTGACCAGCAGTATATTTAGACTCAACTGGCTCGTATGTCATACAGACGTGGTTGAGTGGTGTATACATTAAACCAGTTTTTGGTGATTATGCAGCTGGTTGTTGGTCTTTAGTACCCAATGCAGCCGGGCAGATGCCTTTAGCATTGTAGTCTTGGTGGGTGGAGGCATTTGCTGTTTTTGCTGGTACGCCTGTTTTTAAATCAACATGGGTAGACCAGTTAACAAACGGATGCACTTTTTCTGCAGCAATTAAAGCGTCAGTGTGTGCATTCCAAGTGTATGCATAGCCGTTACGGTCATGGTGCCATGCATAGGTTTT
>JBQTJZ010000240.1:0-2238 GCA_052386615.1 Methylophilaceae bacterium | reverse complement strand
CAACTCGCACATTTAGGCTTTCCGATTGTTGGCGATGATAAATATGGCGATTTTAGCTTGAATAAATCGTTGCAAAAACAAGGCCTGAAACGGATGTTTTTACATTCGAGCGAAACGAAGATGCGGCATCCCGTATCTAGCGAAAAGCTGGTGTTGGCGGCCTCTTTGCCGCAAGCCTTAGAAAAATTTATGGGATGTTTAACAAAAAGATGAAAAAGCAATTCGATTTAATTGTGTGGGATTGGGATGGCACTCTGGCTGACTCAGCCGGCATGATTACCGATGCTGTTGTGCAGGCCGCACAGCAAGTGGGACTACCCGCGCTCAATCCTAAAGCAGCACGCAATATTATCGGTCTGGGCTTGCGTGAATCAATCCATGCTTTGTTTGGGGATATTCCAGCAGAGCAGGCGCAAGCTTTAGCCAAGCAGTACACAGCCAATTATTATGCGGGTGAGCAAGATATCCCACTATTTGCCGGCGCGAAAGAACTCATTACTGAATTACATCGTCGAGGCTATAAACAAGCGGTGGCGACAGGTAAGGGCAGACGTGGTCTTAATTTGGCATTGGAGCGTTCTGGACTGAGCCATTATTTTCATGCTACGCGTACGGTCGATGAATGTTTTTCTAAACCGCATCCGCAAATGTTAGATGAGCTAATGGATCATTTGGTTACCACCCCTGAGCGCACTGTGATGATTGGCGATACCAATTACGATCTACAAATGGCACAAAATGCGCGTGTACCAGCACTAGCTGTTACATTTGGCGCGCAAACTGTAGATAAATTAGTGATGTATAATCCTATCGTCATCTTGAATGAGTTTAGCGAGCTGAGTGATTGGTTATTACATAATGCTTAAACGTACTATTACGCTAAACAGCCATGATTTACATGAAAAAGCACTCGGGCTGCGTTTTGCTTTACCCATGCTGGGCGAATTTATTACGGGCTTTGTGGTACGTTATGAAGGGAAGGCGTATGCTTATGTCAATCAATGTGCGCATGTGCCGGTTGAATTGGATTGGAATGAAGGTCAATTTTTTACCGTTAGCAAAGATTACCTGATTTGTGCAACGCATGGTGCACACTATGAGCCTGACACGGGGGAATGTGCGTACGGCCCTTGCAAAGGCAAGCGCTTACAGGCATTACCGGTGACAGAATTGAATCAACACATTATTATTCATACAGAACATTTACATAAAACGCCTAGATTAAGTGTCTAGGAAAAGTAGATAGGAAACCTAAAACATGTCGGAAGAAATCAAATCACAAGATCAGCATTGGCAACAACAAACCATCGAAAAGCTTGCGCTTTCCAGCTTAAAAGAGCAGCAAGCGGCGCGGCGCTGGGGCATATTTTTTAAGCTACTGGTATTTGTGTATTTGTTTGTTGTGCTTGCTTATGCGCTCGGTTGGTTGGGCAGCCATGGCAAATCCGCCACAGGTTCACACAGCGCGCTGATTGATATTGCTGGCGTGATAGAGCCAGGTGGCGATGTGAGCGCAGACTCGGTCATGAATAGTCTAGCAGACGCCTACGAAAACAAGGGAACCAAAGGGATTATTTTGCGTATCAATAGCCCCGGCGGGAGTCCAGTACAATCAGGGATTATTTTCGACGAAATTAAGCGTCAGAAACAGTTACACCCCAAAATCCCAGTGTACGCAGTGATTGAGGATATATGCGCTTCTGGTGGCTATTATATTGCCGCTGCAGCCGATAAAATCTACGTTGATAAGGCAAGCATTGTCGGGTCTATCGGTGTGCTTATGGATGGTTATGGCTTTACAGAAACCATGAAAAAGTTAGGCGTGGAGCGCAGGCTTCTGACAGCAGGGAAGAATAAGGCAATGCTTGACCCATTCTCCCCCATCAACCCTGAGCATCAGGCCTTTGCTCAAACTATGCTCAACGAAATTCATGAGCAATTTAAAACAGTGGTACGGCAAGGCCTTGGCGCACGCTTGAAAGAAACCCCAGAAACCTTTAGTGGCCTATTCTGGAGTGGTGAGCAAAGTATTAAAATTGGCTTGACTGATGCACTAGGCAGTGCAGATTACGTGGCACGCGAAGTGATTAAACAAGAGGAAATTGTAGATTTTACTTATCAAGAGACTATTGCTGATCGATTTGCGAAACGCTTGGGTGCCAGCATGGCGAAATCGATAGGAATTGATACTAAAACTAGTGTGCCCAGATTACGCTAGTCACCACATTCCGCTGTTAC
>JBQTJZ010000239.1:0-2161 GCA_052386615.1 Methylophilaceae bacterium | reverse complement strand
ATGTAATAAATTCAGTCATCCACACATAATCTGATGTGTTTAGGGCTAAATCAGCCAGTGGGTCGTTGATATGCGCATCAAATCCGGCGGAAACAAAAATAATTTCAGGCTTAAATGTGTCTAAAGCGGGCTTAAATTCAGTTTCAAATACCTTCCTGATCGTTGCACCATCGCTTCGTGTGGCCAAAGGCACATTAATCATGGTTTTGCTTCGTGATTCAGCGCCACGATAGGGGTAAAAAGGGTGTTGAAAAGTAGAACATAACATGACATTAGTATTGTTTTTGAAGATATCTTCTGTACCATCGCCATGATGAACATCAAAATCGATGATGGCCGCACGTTTGATATCGTATTGTGTCAACGCATGTGCAACACCTACCGCGACATGGTTAAAAATACAAAAACCCGCACTATTAGCACGTCCTGCATGGTGTCCAGGCGGGCGGACACAGCAAAATGCGTGGGTTACTTTTTTTTGCATAACTAAATCGGTTGCCAAAATGACGGCACCACTTGCATGTAAAGCAGCCGATAGACTCATCGGCCCCATTGCAGTGTCCGCATCTAGTCTGACCAAGCCAGCTTTAGGGGCAATTTCATATATATGCTGGACATAAGCAGTGCTGTGCACGCGTTTAAGTTGTTGCAGTGTAGCGCTTGGCGCATCATAAAAGCGTAGTTTTTGCGCTAAATCAGAGCGTGCCACCGCATTTTTGATCACGCTGATACGTGCAGGCGACTCCGGGTGGCTACCATCCATCACATGTAGCAAGGTGTCTGGATGCGAGATAAAAGCAGTATGAGTCATTTAATTCGGCATCAGCTCCTGCGATAACTGTTGGTAAAATGCTAGCCTGATGCTACTTATGTTACCGCAATTGACGGCACTAATCACCGCACAATCAGGCTCATGCTGATGTTTGCAATTACTGAAACGGCAATGTCCCAAAAATAGTCTGAATTCTCTGAATGCGAGCTCAATTTCCTCATTGGTCAGGTGATGCAAGCCAAACTCTTGTAAGCCGGGAGAATCAATCAGTGTGCTATCAGCATTCAAATGATATAAATGTGCAGCTGTGGTTGTATGTTTGCCGCTATCCAGCACCGTGCTAACGGCTTGTGTACGCACCTGCTGGCTAGGAAGTAGGCAATTAATGATGGTTGATTTCCCCATACCCGATTGTCCGACTAATACACTTTGTTCATGTTGAAGATAGGGGAGTAGTGGTTTTATCTCTTGCTTCGCGGCTAAATACACGACACGATAACCCAAATCTTCATATAGTTTTAATTTACTTTTCGCATCAGTCGCGTCGGCAAGATCGCACTTATTAAGTACAATCAGCGGCTTAATACTTGCAGCCTCTGCCGCGACTAGGCAGCGATTCAATAAAGCCTCATAAAAACTTGGTTGCGTCGCGAGTACAATAATGATTTGCGTGACATTAGCAGCAAGGATTTTGTTTCTGAAGGCATTGCTACGGTAGAGTAAAGAGGTGCGCGGCTCGCTTGATTCGACCACGCCTTCAGTGTTATCGGTAAGCTTAATGAAGACAATGTCGCCACAAGCCAAATCGGTTTTTTTGCCGCGTGTAACACAGCTAATCCGTTTTTTGGCTTGTATTGGCTCGCTAAGTTCAATTTCGTAACGCTTACCATAAGCCGCAACGACTAAACCTTGCATTTAGTGATCGAATTTGTAGTAAGTTTTATTGAGGAAAGCCGCCACGTTAACTTCGTCTTCCTCAAACCATTTGAGATCTAAGTTAGTATTGCAGGCGCGCACTTGAGCGACTAATCCTTTAGAGGTTCTAATTTTGCGAAATTCGCGGGTATAAATTTCCGAGCCGTCACCGCCATAACTGGCAGCGTGGCAGCTAATACAGTTTTTCTCGGTTAATACTTTGCCGGCGTTAACATCCGCTTTTGTGAAGTGCTCATTTGCAAAAGCACCTAAGCTCAATGTGCAACATAATAAACAGCCCAAGCAATGTTTGAATCTAGCCATAAGCCTACTCCACACCATTACCCTGCAGTATACGCCGCTAATTTAGAAATGCGAGTGCTAGCAGGGGGGTGTGAGTCATAAAACGCAGAGTGTAGCGGGTCGGGAGTCAACGTTGAAGCATTATCACGATACAGTTTAACTAAAGCCTCA
>JBQTJZ010000238.1:0-2212 GCA_052386615.1 Methylophilaceae bacterium | reverse complement strand
TGATGTAGGCTCAATAAAAAAAGCATCTGGCAGAGGGTTTTCTTCAAGCATGGCCAGCAATTCTTGATTGGCAGCTGCCTCTGCAAGCTGATTAAGCGCCTCTTCTTTAGGTACATATTGAAAACGTTTTATGGCAGTGTGATTACTTAACGTTTTTTTAATATTTTCTGTTGAGACTTCGTCATGCTTTTGCGCTAAAAAAACGCTGATATGAGATTCTTTCTTAACGTGATCGACTAAGCCATTGAGGTTATCTAAAACCGTGTAAAGTAACACTGGCAATGCAAGCGTTACCCCAATCGCCAGCGCGATTAATAAAGTACTCAAAGTATTTTTACTAAAACGATTCAGCACCAATAACAACGCTTGCAGATGTTGTGCTAGCCATAATTTCATAGGTTGGCCTTAGCGTAAGCGGCATGCGTGAGCCGCCCTTGGTTTAGGTGAAACACCTTATTCTGATAGTTCGCTGTGCCAAGCGCGTCATGTGTGGCGACAATGACGGTGACACCCACTTGTTGAAACGCTTTGAACAAAGCGATAATATCCTCTGCATAAGTTTTATCAAGGTTACCGGTAGGCTCGTCAGCAATTAAAACGGAAGGTCTTGAAACAACTGCGCGTGCAATCGCCAGCCGTTGTTGTTCACCACCCGATAGTGTAACTGGCATGGCCTTTTCTTTGTGTAGCAAACCCACTTTATCGAGTGCGGCACGAATGCGCTTACCTGCCTCTACCCCGGTAATACCGTTAATTGCCAGCGGCAACGCCACATTGTGATAGCAATTACGGTCATACAGCAGTTTATGGTCTTGAAATACCAGCCCAAATTTACGGCGTACAAACGGGAGTGTCGATTCTTTTAATTTGCTCACGTTTTGATTGTTAATGAGCACGGTTCCGCTCGTTGGTCGTTCAATGGCTGCCATCAGTTTAAGTAGCGTACTTTTCCCCGCGCCAGAATGTCCAGTCACGTAAACCATTTCACCTTGCTCGATACTAAAACTGACATTGGTCAGCGCCTCATGACTGCCGGGGTAGCGCTTAATAACTTGGTCGAATGTAATCATGATGCAATTATAGGGGATTGATTACACTTCATCATCAAATAGTGCATTTGTAAAATCTTGTGCATTAAATGGGCGCAAGTCGTCTATGGCTTCACCGATGCCAATAAATCGAATAGGAATGGGGCGTGCCTCAGCAATCGCAGCAATGACGCCCCCTTTAGCAGTACCATCCAGCTTGGTTAGCACTAAACCGGTTACGCCCAGCGCATCATCAAAAGCCTTAACTTGGCTTACCGCGTTTTGACCTGTATTCGCATCAATCACCAGCAAAATCTCGTGTGGCGCACCCGGATAAGCTTTATCAATGACGCGCTTAACCTTAGCAATTTCCTCCATCAAATGCATTTGTGTGGGTAGGCGACCAGCGGTATCAGCAATCACAATATCAATTTTTTTAGAGATTGCTGAATTCACCGCGTCAAATATCACAGCAGCCGGGTCGCCCCCTTCGCTAGCGACAACATGTACGTTGTTGCGCTCGCCCCACACTTGCAGCTGTTCGCGAGCGGCAGCACGGAAGGTATCGCCTGCCGCAATCAGTATGGAATTGCCCTGCGCCTGAAATAGTTTAGCTAACTTGCCAATGGTCGTGGTTTTACCTGCGCCGTTAACTCCTGCCAACATGATGACAAAAGGATTGTGAAGTTTGGTTTGCAATGGTATTTCTAGTGGGGTTAACACGGCTGACAACTCAGCTTTAAGCGCAGATTTGAGGGCAACGGTATCTTCTAGATTTTCACGGTTTACGCGATTTTTCAAGTTATCCAGTAATCTCTGTGTCGCGGCAACCCCAATGTCGGAAGTGAGCAAAATGGTTTCTAGTTCTTCATAAGTTTCAGCATCAATTTTGCCGCCGCCAAACAGAGTGGAAAGCTGCCCGCCGAGTTGTTTGCGGGTTTTACTGAGCCCTTGCCTGAGTCTCTGAGCAAAGCCAAGAGACTCAGCAGGCGGAGTAATCTGCTCACTGGCTTCTGTAGCCTCGCTAGCGGATGCGGATTTTTTCTTGAACAGATTGCGCATGAAACACTTAAAATAACAATTTAGCGTTATTCTAGTCGTAAACTTAACGCTACGCCACGAACTAAACACATTTAGCTTAGGTCTGTAAGGTGTTATTCACCCGTCATCAGGTAGGAAACCGT
>JBQTJZ010000237.1:0-4618 GCA_052386615.1 Methylophilaceae bacterium | reverse complement strand
GTCGCGCACACACGGCCAAACGGCTAGCCCCACTACCATGGGCAAAGAGCTGGCGAATGTGGTCTATCGCTTGCAACGCCAACAAAAGCAATTACAAAACAACGAGATATTGGGCAAGATTAACGGTGCAGTAGGCAACTTTAATGCGCACTTATCGGCTTATCCTGACTTCGACTGGGAAAGCTTTGCGAAAAAGTTTGTTGAAAGTCTAGGCTTGGTTTACAACCCGATGACCATTCAAATTGAACCACACGATTATATGGCTGAGTTATACGATTGCTTAGCCCGTATCAATACCATTTTAATTGACCTCAACCGTGATATTTGGGGCTACATTTCGGTGGGATATTTCAAACAAAAAGTCAAAGCAGGTGAAATTGGCTCCTCCACCATGCCGCACAAAGTCAACCCGATTGATTTTGAAAATTCAGAAGGTAACTTGGGCCTAGCGAATGTGGTGTTACGCCACATGGCAGAAAAGCTACCTGTTTCACGCTGGCAGCGAGATTTGACCGATTCTACTGTGTTAAGAAACATGGGCGTGGCATTCGGCTATACCTTATTAGGTTACGACTCCTGCTTGCGTGGCTTAAATAAGCTAGAAGTTAACGCTGCAAAATTGGCAGAAGATTTAGATAACAGCTGGGAAGTGTTAGCAGAGCCGATTCAAACCGTGATGCGCCGTTATGGATTGTCCAACCCGTACGAACAACTGAAAGAGCTCACGCGGGGCAAAGGCGTTATCAATAAAGCTTCATTGCATAGCTTTATTAGCGGCTTGAAGATTCCTGCAGAGGCGAAGCAATCCCTGCTAGAGATGACGCCAGACAGTTATATTGGCAAAGCTATTGATTTAGTTAAGCGCATTGACTAATTATGAAGGAGCAACTGTCTTGATTACCGACAAAAACAATCCAAGACTAGCGGTGCTTATTGATGCGGACAACACTTTTAAAGTTATTGATATTATTGACGAGTTGTTTGAAGAAATATCTAAATTTGGAGATGCCAGTGTTAGACGTATTTATGGTGATTGGACACAAAATCAGTTAAACAAATGGAAGGAAGTATTACCTAAACATGCCATTCAACCCATGCAGCAATACGCTAATACAAAAGGTAAAAACTCAACAGATAGCGCGTTAATTATCGATGCGATGGATTTGCTTTACACTGCCCCACTGGATGGGTTTTGTATTGTTTCAAGTGATAGCGATTTCACTCGGCTATCCATTCGATTTCGTGAGTCTGGCAAGTTCGTTTATGGTTTCGGGGAAAGAAAAACACCTGAATCTCTAAGAGCCGCTTGTAATAAATTTATTTATATTGAGAATTTGCTACAAAACAAAGTATCTGATATTACTATCGCTAATACGACACAAGATAAATCGAAAGCCAATGTAGAAATAAAACCTAGTAGTGCGTTAGCCCATGACATAACCACTCTTGCACCTATTGTTAAGAAAACTTCGCAAGAATTAATTGCAAACAAGAAACTGATTGCATTAATACGCTCAGCGATTGAAATAGCATCAGATGAAACTGGCTGGGCGCAACTGGGTGGTGTTGGTAGCAGTATAGAGAAACAAGCTACTGATTTTGATCCCCGAACATACGGATATAAAAAACTTAGTGACCTTGTTTCAGCAATCGAACTCTTTGAAGTCGTCAGAGATAATATGAGAATATTAATAAGAGAAAAAACTAAGAAATGATCGAGATTTTAGTTCTCTACTACTCTCAAGGTGGTGCCGTTAAAGAAATGGCACAGTTCATCGCGCGCGGTGTAGAAAGCGTTGCAGGTGCAAAAGCACGCATTCGCACCGTGCCGAAAGTTTCAGAAAATTGTGAGGCAACTGAACCTGATATCCCTGCTATCGGTGCGCCTTATGCTGAACTTGCCGATTTAGAAGAATGCATCGCTTTGGCGCTGGGTAGCCCCACCCGCTTTGGCAATATGGCGGCGCCGATGAAGTATTTTTTAGATGGCACGGTTGGCTTGTGGCTAAAAGGGGTGCTTATTGGCAAGCCCGCGTGTGTGTTTACTAGCACGGGCAGTATGCATGGCGGCAATGAAACCACGCTCATTACCATGATGTTGCCATTGATGCATCATGGCATGTTAATGGTGGGTTTGCCTTATTCTGAGCCTGAATTATCCTCTACGCAAAGTGGTGGCACGCCTTACGGTGCTAGCCATATAGGCGGTGCGGCAGACGATAAGCCAATTTCAAATGACGAACGCAAATTGTGTATTGCATTGGGAAAGCGCTTGGCTGAAACAGCACTGAAACTGGCGAAATAGCATGCTGCCCGCATTAAGAATTGGAGCCGGTGCAAGCCTGATTGGCCTGATTTTTTTATGCCTCGCCTGGGAAAGCATTTTAGCGCCTCTCAAACCGCAAGGCTCATTACTCATCTTAAAAGCGCTACCTCTTTTGCTGCCGCTACTGGGCATTCTAAAAGGCCATCGTTACACTTATCAATGGGCAGGCATGCTCATCTTATGCTATTTCACAGAAGGCATCGTACGTGCTTGGTCTGATGAAGGCAATTCTGCTGCGCTGGCATTGGTAGAAATTGTACTGAGTTTCGTCTTCTTTATTTGTGTAATTTTTTATGCGCGGCTTACACGTAAAGTACGTTAGGTAATTTATAATGAAGCTATGCGGATTCTGCTTTCCAACGACGACGGTTATTTTGCCCCGGGCTTAAATATTCTGGCGAGTCATCTCGCCAAACTTGCCGAAATTACTGTCGTTGCGCCGGAACGTAACCGCAGCGGCGCCAGCAACTCATTAACACTGGATAGACCTTTAAGCGTGCGCAAAGCCAATAATGGCTTTTTTTATGTGAACGGCACGCCTACTGATTGCGTACATATTGCCTTAACTGGCCTAATGAGCTCTATGCCCGATATGGTAATAAGCGGCATTAATGATGGCGCCAATATGGGCGATGATACCATTTACAGCGGCACAGTCGCGGCAGCGATGGAAGGCTATTTGCTGGATATCCCCTCCATGGCGGTGTCTATGTCACAACATGAAGCCACGCACTTTGAAACCGCCGCACAGATCACCGTGGAACTGGTGCAGCACTTTCTAAAAACGGGGGTTAGCACACCGGCTTTGTTAAATATTAATGTTCCCGATGTCCCCTATCATGAATTAAACGGCAAAGCAGTTACCCGCTTAGGCAAACGCCATAAGGCTGATCCAGTCATCCAGCTTAAAACACCGCGTGGCGAAACAGTATACTGGGTGGGGGCGGCTGGCAAACCTAATGATGGTGGCGAGGGGACCGATTTTCATGCGGTGGCGAATAATTACGTCTCCATTTCGCCCATTCAGGTCGATCTCACCAAGCACGATCAACTATCCGAACTAAAAAACTGGCTAGCGTAATCCATGGTATCAGGTAAACCCACTACAAAATCCGGCATTGGCATGACGTCGCTACGCACGCGTGAACGCATGTTGTCACGGCTACGCGAGCAAGGGATTAAAGACGAGTTAACCCTTTCGGTGATAGGTGAAATTCCACGTCATATTTTTGTGGATGAAGCCTTATCGATACGTGCCTATGAAGACGTTTCACTGCCCATAGGCTTTGGTCAAACCATCTCGCAACCATACATTGTGGCGCGGATGACGGAGTTGCTAAGAAATGACAGCCCATTAAACAAAGTGCTGGAGATTGGCACTGGCTGCGGCTACCAAACTGCCATTCTATCGCGCATTGCTGACGAAGTATTCTCGGTGGAACGTATTCGCCCTTTAGTAATGAAAGCGCGCGGGCATTTGCGCACATTAAAATGTAACAACGTAAAACTCGATCATGCGGATGGCAGTGAAGGGTTGGAAGCCTACGCGCCATTCAACGGCATCATTGTCACCGCGGCAGCCAGTCATGTGCCGCAGGAGCTATTAGCCCAGCTTGCTATTGGTGGGCGCATGGTAATTCCAATCGGCACCACCACACAAAACCTTTATGTGATTGAACGTTTTGCTGGCGAATACAAACAAAGCAAACTGGAGCCTGTAAAATTTGTGCCTTTATTGGGTGGTATCACTTAAAGTACTATGCGTTAATGATGCGATTATTATTCCTTGGGTTTATCAGTTTTTTTTTAGTGGCTTGTGCAAGCAACCCGCCAGCACCTGTTATCGAACGCGCTCCCCAAGCCAGTAAACCAAGTGCAGTACCTAGCAATTCTGGCCCCACAAAACCTAGCGTTACTCAGCCCGCAGAGGTTAAGCCTGCTTTGGGAAAAGATTGGCGACCTGATAGCTATACCGTCAAAAAAGGCGATACTTTATTCAGCATAGGCTTGGAATTTGGCTATGACTATAAAGAGATTGCTGCTGCTAACAATATCGTAGCGCCCTATCTGATTAGCATTGGGCAAAAATTGAGTTTCACCAGCTTGAACTCTAGTTTAACCGCTAAAAATGGGGCCGCTGAAAATAAGCCGATTACAGAGGAAAATGAAGATGGTGTCATCATCTCCCCCATCAAAACGAATCCTACCATTGCCTCTACCAGCACAGAAATAAAATCGGCAGAGTCCCCAGTAGCATCGGCAGTCACTCCAGAGCTAACCGAGCCCAAAGCC
>JBQTJZ010000236.1:0-2565 GCA_052386615.1 Methylophilaceae bacterium | reverse complement strand
GGTTGTCGCCTTTTACCTTAGAAATTGCATCACGTGCGCGAATCAATGCCACACCGCCGCCAGCCACAATACCGTCTACTACCGCTGCACGCGTTGCATGTAATGCATCTTCCACACGGGCTTTTTTCTCTTTCATTTCAATCTCAGTCGTTGCGCCAACCTTAATTACTGCAACACCGCCCGCTAATTTGGCCACGCGTTCTTGCAATTTTTCTTTGTCGTAGTCGCTAGTGGCTTCTTCAATTTGTGCTTTGATTTGTGCAATGCGGGCTTTGATGGTGCCTTCAACACCTGCACCATCTATAATAATGGTATTTTCTTTACCCACTTCAATGCGTTTAGCTTGACCTAATTGCTCTAAAGTGACGCTTTCTAATTTCAAGCCCACTTCATCAGCAATTACGGTGCCGCCCGTTAAAATGGCAATGTCTTCTAACATGGCTTTACGGCGGTCACCAAAACCAGGCGCTTTCACTGCGGTTGTTTTTAAGATGCCGCGAATGTTGTTGACCACCAATGTTGCCAGTGCTTCACCATCCACATCTTCTGCAATAATCAATAATGGACGACCAGATTTAGCCACTTGCTCTAATGTTGGAAGTAAATCACGGATGTTTGAGATTTTTTTGTCGTGCAATAACACAAATGGATTGTCTAACAGCGCGATTTGACGTTCTGCATTGTTGATGAAGTAAGGTGACAGGTAACCACGGTCGAATTGCATGCCTTCAACAATATCGAGCTCGCTTTCTAAACCAGAACCATCTTCAACGGTAATGACACCCTCTTTACCCACTTTGTCCATGGCGTCTGCAATGATTTTGCCGATAGATTCATCTGAGTTGGCTGAAATTGAACCCACTTGGGCAATTTCTTTGCTGGTTGTGCAATCTTTAGATTGTTCTTTAAGGCTTGCAACTGCCGCTACAACCGCTTTGTCGATACCGCGTTTTAAATCCATTGGGTTCATGCCAGCAGCCACAGATTTCATACCTTCGCGAATAATCGCTTGCGCTAACACGGTTGCTGTTGTTGTGCCATCACCAGCGATATCAGAAGTTTTTGAAGCCACTTCTTTCACCATTTGTGCGCCCATATTTTCAAACTTGTCTTTTAATTCGATTTCTTTGGCAACCGATACACCATCTTTAGTGATGGTTGGTGCGCCGTATGAACGCTCTAATACCACGTTGCGGCCTTTTGGGCCTAATGTTACTTTTACTGCGTTAGCTAAAATATTTACGCCGTTGGTCATTTTTTGGCGAACTTCGTCGCCGAATCTTACGTCTTTTGCTGCCATGTTAAATTCTCCTAGATATTCTTAATTATTCAACTAAATTATTCAACTAAATATGTTTAGTCAAAATTATTCGACGATTGCCATGATGTCTTCTTCGCGCATCACTAGTAATTCATCGCCATCCACCTTAACGGTTTGGCCTGCGTATTTACCAAACAGCACTTTGTCGCCAACTTTAACATCTAGCGCATTGATTTTTCCGCTGTCATCACGTTTGCCATTGCCTACTGCGGTTACTATGCCTTGATCTGGTTTTTCGGTCGCAGAATCTGGGATGACAATGCCTGATGCGGTAGTGCGTTCTTCTTCTGAGCGTTTTACAATCACGCGATCATGTAATGGACGAATTTTCATTAGATTTCTCCTTGAGTTATGCTTAAAATTAATACACTAAAATGCAGTGCGCGATTTTAGCACTCGCGCAGCTAGATTGCTAATTTTGGGTCAAGTTTTTATTTTTCAATAGCTAACAATAAAAAATCATAGAAAGTTTATTTTGACCGAGCACACCACCGCTACCAATAAACAGACCGAGATAGTGATTCAGCAGCTCAATTTAGGCTATAGCAAGGAACAAGATCGCCTGTTGTTGCGGGTGGGCTTAAGTGATAATACCGAATTAGTGGTATGGCTTACTTATAGCATTACTAAACAGCTGTGGCGTTTAATTAATGGCGAAACGCATCTGCCAAATGCGGTTTCTATTCCCATAGAGACCCCGCCTGCACAAGCAATTCAACAGTTTAAGCAGGAAGTGCAGACAGTAGAGGCGTTACAAAAAATGGATTTTGCTAGCGCTTATCAGCCTCGCAAACAAGTACGTAATGACGGCGCAATGTTAGCCGTTGATTTGCAGTTAACAGATGATGGAATAAAGCACTTGGATATCGCTTGCTTGGAAGGTGCATCTATACGAATGAATTTAAGCCAAGAACTTATTCTAGCGATGGCTAATATGTTGCAGCTTTCAGCGAAAGAGGCAAACTGGGAGATTGGCGCGCCTGAGGGAATGCCCTCAACAGTGAGTGCTAGCGAACATAAAGTGCTACATTAATCAGGCTGAGTGGATTGGTTAATTCGTCTGGAATTCCATAGCCCGTACACGACAAATCCGATGCCGATGCCCAACCCAGCCAGTATAATGCTGGCCATGTGCTGTTGAATAAAGGCAATGCTGCTGAAAAAGTAACCCGCGAGTACAAGTATCACTACCCATAATACTGCACCGATTCTGGATGAGACGATATATTTTCTGGGTTGCATTT
>JBQTJZ010000235.1:0-6928 GCA_052386615.1 Methylophilaceae bacterium | reverse complement strand
TTGTCACCAATCGTTTCATCCATCACATTGCCCACACTCACTGTCGCATCCTCAGCGGTGAATTCTTTAATGGTATTCATGACGTCGTAATACTCTTTCATTTTAAAGCTACTGCTGGCAGTGATATTCACTAAAACGCCGCGCGCATTAGCCAAGTTGACATCTTCAAGTAATGGACTGGCTACTGCCTGCTCGGCTGCAATCATGGCACGATTAATACCGCTCGCTTCTGCGGAACCCATCATCGCCATTCCCATTTCACTCATCACGGTACGCACATCTGCAAAATCTACATTCACCAAACCAGGGCAATTAATGATCTCTGCTATGCCTGAGACAGCGTTGTGCAATACATCGTTCGCGGCACGAAAAGCCTCTAAAAATGGCACCTCTTCGCCCAACACTTCCATTAGTTTTTCGTTTGGAATGACAATTAATGAATCCACATGTTGTGAAAGCTCTTCCAAGCCTTCAGCCGCTATCTTGGTACGTTTACCTTCGAACGCAAATGGCTTGGTTACCACCGCCACGGTCAAAATACCCATTTCTTTAGCGACTTCCGCAATGATAGGTGCGGCTCCTGTGCCTGTGCCACCGCCCATCCCTGCAGTAATGAACAGCATATCTGCACCTTCGATCATTTCAGCGATACGATCGCGGTCTTCCAAAGCAGCTTCGCGTCCCACCTCGGGTTTAGCCCCTGCTCCTAACCCCTTGGTAATATCTATGCCAATTTGCAATGTCGTCGCAGCCCCACTCTTTTTAAGCGCCTGTGCATCGGTATTTGCACAGATAAACTCTACCCCTGTGACATTTTTACTAATCATGTGGTCAACTGCGTTGCCACCGCAACCACCCACGCCAATCACTTTAATGATGGCTTCTTGTGAATCTTTTTCCATAATTTCAAACATCTTAAGTTCTCCTTTTTGCCTTTATGTTTGAGCTTATTGTGATAAGCCCTGCCCTATTTCTACCGCTTAAACCTCACCACCCAACCAACTCATGACACATTTCTTAGAAATTCCCTTGAAACCAACTCTTCATTTTCTCAAACACTCTTCCCACTGAATTCATTTCCATTTGTCCGCTGAGCTGACGCTCTAATTGTTGCTTACCCATTAATACCAAACCTACTCCTGTGGCATAACGTGGATTACTCACTACTTCTGATAAGCCGCCCACATAGCGTGGCATACCTAAGCGCACCGGCATATGAAAAATCTCTTCGCCCAATTCCATCATGCCGCGCAACATAGCAGAACCGCCCGTAATCACTATGCCAGAGGCAATCATCTCTTCCATGCCACTGCGGCGTAACTCTTGTAACACCAGCTCATACAGCTCCACCACACGCGGCTCAATCACTTCAGCCAATGTTTGCACAGAGAGTTGTCGTGCCTCACGTCCATCTACACCAGGTACTTCTACCACCTCGCGCGCAACAGCCAATTGACGTAATGCACAGCCATGCTTTACTTTAATGTCCTCGGCCGATTGGGTTGGTGTACGGAAAGCCACCGCGATATCGTTGGTTATTTGATCCCCCGCTATGGCAATCACTGCAGTGTGACGGATAGAGCCATTCTTAAACACCGCAATGTCAGTGGTTCCGCCACCAATATCCACCAAACAGACGCCTAGCTCTTTTTCATCTTCGGTGAGTACCGCAATACTGGAAGCCAGTGGCTGCAAAATAAGGTCGCTTACCTCCAAGCCACAACGCTTGATACATTTCACGATATTTTGTGCCGCTGCGACTGCACCGGTGACTATATGTACTTTCACTTCAAGTTTCATGCCGCTCATACCCAAGGGTTCGCGTACATCGTCTTGGCCATCAATGATGAACTCTTGCGTCAAAATATGCAGAATCTGCTGATCCGCTGGCAAGGCAATAGCACGTGCTGTTTCCACTACGCGATCTACGTCCATTTGGGTCACTTCGGCATCTTTAATCTTGACCATGCCGTGCGAATTTAGACTCTTAACATGATTGCCAGCAATGCCGGTAAAGACAGCATTAATTTTGCAATCTGCCATCAGTTCGGCTTCCTCCAGCGAGCGCTGAATCGCTTGCATGGTAGAGTCAATATTCACCACCACGCCTTTTTTAAGTCCGCGCGAAACATGCTGCCCTAGTCCTATGACTTTAACCGTGCCTTCTGGCAAAAGCTCTGCCACAATGGTCACAATTTTAGATGTGCCGATATCTAACCCGACAATTAGGTTTTTATCTTCACGTACTTTACTCATTATTTACTCCCTTTTTCATGCCTGACTCGGCGCCCTAATGGGCAATGCAGGTAATGCTTTTTCTGGTAACGGACTGATTGACGATGGCTTGGGCTTACGCACCGCAAATCCATTCGGGTAGCGCAAATCTGCATATTTAATTTCCACATTCAATTTACTCAAGGTAACTTGATAGGCTGCGGCAAATTTACGTAGCCGTGTTTCCATGTCCACGCGCCCAAGCGCAATTAATAAATCTTTTTCTGTTTTAATTTCCCATGCACGTCGTGGTGACAGCGTCACGCGCACAATCTTAATATCGCTTTCATTCAATATTTTGCTGAAATCGCCATAGCTTTTAGTCACTTCCATGACACCATCACTCGGGCCATAAAACACCGGCAAATCTGCGTCAGAAGCTGCATGGAATAACTCGCCATGCGTATTCACCAAGGCAATATTGCCCCAACGCGCAAGCGCTTGATGCTCTTCAATCACCACACTCAAGGTATCTGGCCAACGGCGGCGCACACTCACCGTGCGCGCCCATGGCAATTTTTCAAAAGCATCTCGCGTTTTAATTAAATCCAGCGTAAAAAAATTACCTTTCAAATGTTTCGCCACAATTAGCTTCACTTGATCTCGATTCACATGCGCCAACTGGCCTTCTACTTTTACTTCGCGTAGCGGGAAAATGGGCAAATGCACCACCACAAACAATAAGGCGTACAACATTAGCACCACTGCAAGCGCATAAAAAAAGTTAGCAATCCAGTTAAGCAGGCCTGGTTTATCCCACATCGTTAACCCCTAAGGTCGCGCTCAAAATCTTCAGCACCAACGCATCAAAGTCAACGCCCACAGCTTTTGCAGCCATCGGTACCAAGCTATGGTCTGTCATACCTGGGCTGGTATTCAACTCTAGAAAATAATGATTTCCCGCTTCATCCATTAAAAAATCTACTCGCCCCCAGCCCTTACAGCCAATGGTGCGAAATGCCTGCAAGGCTTCTTGCTGAATTTGTGCTTCTTTCGTTGCGCTCAATCCGCATGGATATAGGTATTCGGTATCATCTCGCAGGTACTTGGCATCAAAATCATAAAATTCATTTTTTGGGACAATCCTAATAATAGGTAAGGCGGTGTCGCCTAGAATGCCAACGGTATACTCGCCACCTCCGATAAATTTTTCTGCAATCACCAAGGGATCTGCTTTTGCGGCCAGATAATAGGCAGCTTCTAGATCGCCAGTTTTTTTCACTTTACTAATTCCAATGCTGGAGCCTTCATTGGCGGGTTTTACAAATAGCGGCAACCCTAATCTTTGTTCTATAGCAACAAAATCACTCTTTGCGTTCACCAACTCGAAATCTGGTGTCACAGTGCCAGTGGCACGCCATAGCAATTTTGTGCGCCACTTATCCATGCCCAGTGACGATGCCATTACGTCACTACCGGTATAAGGAATGTTCATCAAATCCATCGCGCCTTGAATCGTGCCATCCTCACCAAAACGTCCGTGCAATGAGATAAAAGCACGATCAAATCCAGTGAGCTCGCTTAATGCTTGCATGGCAGGATCAAACGCATAAGCGTCCACCCCTTGCCGCTGCAGTGCAGCTAATACGGCTCTGCCACTCTTAATCGAAATTTCGCGCTCGCCTGATTTACCCCCCAACAGCACGGCTACTTTCCCGAATTTTTTTGCTAAATCACTATGCATATTCACCGATTACTCTCACTTCTTGCTGCAAAGCCACGCCTTGTTTCTCCAGTACCGTATCTTTCATGTGCCGAATCAGCAACTCGATATCTAAAGCGCTACAACCACCAACATTGACAATAAAATTAGCATGCTTAGGTGATATTTGGGCGCCGCCAATCTGGTACCCTTTTAGGCCGCTAGCCTCAATCAATCTCGCTGCGAAATCACCTGGTGGATTCCTAAATGTTGAGCCAGCACTAGGTAAATTAAGCGGTTGGCTAGCCAAACGTGTGGCTAGTAGTCCTTTGATCCTTTTTGCAGATTCTTCTGGGCTGCCTCGTTCTAACCTAAACCACGCACCTAAAAACCATTCTTCTGGTATTGGCATTTCTACATGACGGTAACCAGCGATAAATTCAGATTCATTGCGTACATGCGTGTTACCGCTTCTGTCGATGGTGAGTGCCTGGTGCACGATATTCCAGGTCACACTGCCGTAACAGCCTGCGTTCATCGATAGCGCACCCCCTACCGTGCCCGGAATGCCAGCCATAAACTCTGCGCCTTCTTTGCTACTTGCCGCACAAAATCTAGCCAATTTGCCACAAGTGACTCCCGCCTCTGCATAGATATACTGGCCATCTATGCGCAAATCGCCCAGTGCTTGATGCATGACTATCACCGTGCCACGCACACCACCATCACGCACCAATAAATTACTGCCTAGTCCGATAAAATAGATGGGCTCTGCGTGATCCAATCTTTTTAAGAAAGCGCTTAAATCATCTAAGCTGATAGGGACAAATAAACGATCGGCACACCCACCCACACGCCAGCTGGTATAGCGAGCAAGCGGCTCGTTTTTAAGGAATTTTGGTAATGTCACTTGTTCTGCTGTCATTGGCTACTTCATCCTGCGCTAAGTTCTTTTGTTTTATGGGCCACTTGTCCAATCGAACCTGCCCCCATCACAATCACCACATCATTGGCTTGCGCAACCTTCAAAATCGCTTCCGGGAGTACATCGGTTGTTTCCACAAAAATGGGTTCTACTTTATCCAGCACACGAATCGCGCGTATCAAGGTACGCGTATCAGCTGCAACAATCGGCGCTTCACCTGCCGAATAAACTTCAGTCAGCAAAACTGTATCTGCGCCCGAAAGCACTGTTACGAAATCTTCAAAACAATCGCGTGTACGCGTATAGCGATGTGGCTGAAACGCTAATACCAGCCTGCGCTTTGGAAAAGCAGCACGTGCAGCGGTAATCACCGCCTGCATCTCGACTGGGTGATGACCATAATCGTCTATCAAAGTAAAAGCCCCGCCTTTACGTGCAGGCACCTCGCCATAGCGTTCGAAACGGCGGCCAACCCCCCTAAATTCCGCCAAGGCTTTTACAATCGCCGCATCTGGCACATTGAGCTCGCTGGCAATGGCAATAGCGGCCAGCGCATTAAGCACGTAATGATTCCCGGGCAGGTTTAAGGTCACCTCGAAGCGCGTAGTCGCGCCATTAATACGCTCAACGGTAAAATGCATTTTGCCGTTATCTGCACGTACATTGCTGGCACGAATACGCGCATCGTCGCTAAACCCATAGGTCATCACTGGCTTAGTCACTTGCGGTAAAATGGCACGAATATTAGCATCATCTACACATACCACCGCCATACCCCAAAATGGAAGCTGTTGCAAAAACTCTATGAAGGCATTTTTAAGCTTGTCAAAGTTGTGCTCATAGGTTTCCATGTGGTCTTGGTCAATATTGGTCACCACCGCCAAAATAGGGCTTAGATGTAAGAATGAAGCGTCCGACTCGTCTGCTTCCACCACGATGTATTCGCCGGTACCTAAACGTGCATTAGCACTGGCAGCTTCAAGTTTTCCACCAATCACAAAGGTAGGATCCATGCCTGCTTCGGCCAAAATGCTGGCGATTAAGCTAGTAGTGGTGGTTTTTCCATGTGTGCCCGCTACTGCGATACCTTGTCTAAACCGCATCAATTCAGCGAGCATAATGGCACGTGGCACTATAGGAATATGGTTTGCTCTTGCCGCCTGTACTTCAGGATTTTGCTCGTTCACCGCAGATGACACCACCACGACATCGGCATTTCCTAGATTTTCTGCCGCGTGACCTTGAAAAATCATCGCCCCAAACGCTGCCAAACGTTTGGTGGTGGCATTATTCGCTAAATCAGAACCACTAACGTTGAAGTCTAGATTAATCAGCACTTCGGCAATGCCGCTCATACCAGCGCCACCAATACCCACAAAGTGAATGTTTTTTACTTTATGTTTCATCGTTTATTTCCTGCCAATTCGATACAAATATTGGCCACGGTTTTTGTTGCCTCTGGTTTAGCTAGCACACGTGCATTCATTGCCATTGTTAGGCAGGTTTCACGGCTTAAATTACGTAAAATTTCACTAGCCTTCGCCACGTTAAATTCCGTTTGCTGAATTAATAATGCGGCGCCGTTATCACTTAAATAGCGGGCATTAAAGGTTTGGTGGTCATCCACCGCATGTGGAAATGGCACCAACACGCTTGCCACGCCCACACAGGCCAGTTCTGCAATCGTTAAAGCGCCCGATCGGCAAATCACCACATCTGCCCAAGCGTACATTTCTGCCATATCTTGAATATAGGCTTTGGTATTCACCTCTACCCCAGCCGATTGATAAAGCGCTTGTAAGGTAGCAATATGTTTCTCTCCTGCTTGATGCACAACCTCAGGCCGACTCTGTGCAGGTAAAGTTGCTAATGCTTTTGGTAGCACCTCGTTCAGCGCCGCTGCACCCAAACTGCCCCCTACCACCAGTAATCTCAGTTTTCCACTCCGTGTTTTGTAACGCGTCTCAGGTACTACGCATTGCGTAATCTCTTCACGCACCGGATTCCCAACCAATTCTGCAGCGGTTGCAAAAGTGCTAGGAAATGCAATTAAGACTTTGTTTGCAAACTTACTTAAAGTTTTATTA
>JBQTJZ010000234.1:0-2784 GCA_052386615.1 Methylophilaceae bacterium | reverse complement strand
CTTGCCAATACGCAAAGCGAGTTGGATAGCATGATGAGCTATCGCAAAATTTTATCGCAAGAAACCGATTTGGTAGCGGTGAATATTGACTTTGTTGCAGCACAAGGCATTACTGAGCAGGGGTTTTTCGCGCCAGTGGCACTCGCTCTAAATGACGCTGGCCGAGTGCTGATGGAAAGTTTTGCTGCAGTGATTACATTCTTAATGAGCGCGATTCCTTGGTTGTTGATTGGGATACCCATTGTGTTATTGGTGCGCAGGTACTGGACTAGAATTAAAGCTAAAATGTTGTGATATTTATTTATTATGGAGCACTTGCTGATTGATGTAATCAAAATGAAATATACCCTATGAATAGCCTCGTGCTGGTTTTTCTATTGATGTTGTCTTTGCCATCGGCAAGAGCAGAGGACGCGTCTGTCAGTGGCCTGTCAGAAGAGGATTATATAGGCGATGTGCCGAGAGTATTGACGGTTTCCCGTCTCTCACAGCCTTTGTCAGACGCACCCTCCGCCGTTACAGTGATTGATCGTGAAACAATACGTGCCTCAGGTATCGTTGATTTACCGGAAATTTTTCGATTGGTGCCAGGATTTTACGTAGGCATCAATGCAGGTTATTTTCATAATACCAACCATGCAGTGAGTTATCACGGCATGACCAGCGCATATCCCGGCAATATGCAGGTGCTTATCAACGGCCGTTCTGTTTATAGCCCATTGTACGGTGGGGTACAGTGGAGCGAGCTACCGCTTGCTATTGCAGATATCGAGCGCATTGAAATTACGCGTGGACCCAATGCTGCGAGCTATGGTGCCAATTCTTATTTCGGTGTGATTAACATTATCACTGACCACCCAAGTGGAGTTAAAACAAATAGCGTGATTGCGACTCATGGTAATGGACGTAACGAAGCTTTTTATCGCCATGGCGGTAAAGCAGGTGCGTTGGATTATCGGGTTACTGTGGGTTACCGTGAAGATGATGGCTTGGACAATCGCAACGATTTTAAGCGCACGCGCTTGCTCAATGCGCAGGCGGATTACCAAATCAATACCAATAATAGTGTGGCGTTTGAGTTTGGCTTGGTCGATGGTGCGCGCGGTGAAGGTAACATCAATGAAGATTTTTTATTATTTTTGCCACGTACCAAGCAAATTAATAATCACTACGAACTCATTCGTTGGCGACACAACATTAGCGATGATAGCGATTTTTCCTTGCAAGCCTATCATTCGTTTGATCGCTCAGATGATAAAACCACCTCGGCAAATTTGCGTGCGGCGGCGGATGCAATTGCCCCAGGCGCAGGTGCTTTGCTGCTCAACGATACGATTACTATCCAGAACCCATCAGAGCTTGAGCGCTATGACATTGAGGCGCAGCACAATTTTGCTATTGGCCGAGCAATGAGGGTGGTGTGGGGGGGTAGCATCCGCCGCGATAGCGTATATGCACCGCATTATTTAGGCACTAAAGAAACGGATCATTTTGATTTGCAGCGTTTGTTTGGTCATGTTGAATGGCATGTGCACAAAAAACTATTAATTAACGCCGGGGCTATGATTGAACATAATGACTTTACCGGCACAGATATTTCGCCGCGTGCCAGTATTAACTTCAAGCCTACCCCCAATCACACTTTCAGGTTAGGGGTATCGACTGCATTGCGTACCCCTAATTATGTTGAGGAAAAGTTTTATCGCAGCATTATCGTCCCTACTGTTATCCCCAATACTGCCTTGCTAGTACAGCTTGATGCCGATAAAGGTAATGTAAATCCAGAGCAAATCATATCCAAAGAAATTGGTTATCTCGGTAAGCTCGGCGGCTTCAGTTTAGATGCGAGAATATTTCATGACACCATTACAGATCATATTCGCTTTAGAGATCGTACCGATTTTGTTGCGCCACCTGGTCTCGTGCTGATTGTTCCAGAGGATATTAATAACGGGGTGAACGAAGGTAGCGCAGAGGTTGATGGGTTTGAGGCGCAGGCAAGGTGGCAATTAGCAAAAACTACCGATTTGTTAGTTAATTATGCCTATGTCCATATTCGAGAAACACAAGAGGAACTCAAGCGCGATTACACAGAATCGATGCCTAGAAATACGATTAGCGCACTATTAACGCATCGGCTTGATAGTCACTGGGATGCCAGTGTAGCTTATTATCAAACTAGCCAAGCTACCCTTTTGGGTGATGGTAATCGTGTCGATTTAATTAGAAAATGCGATGTTAGATTAGCACGAAAATTTAATAGTGGTCGTTGGAACGGTGAGGTGTCGGCGGTAGTCGAAAATTTATTTAACGACCACTATGAAGAGTTTGCAGACTACAACGTTTCCAAGCGCCGCGCGCGCATTAACCTTAAGTTAGATTTTTAATGCCATCGAAAAATGGAATGGGATTAAAGTAGATTATTTTGAATGAGCACAAAGAAAAAACAGGTTTGAAATACTTAATACGATTACTATGGATTTGGCTATGTGTTGTGCCTATGTTGGCACAGGCTTATACGGGGGTAACCATTGTACTAAGCGCACCTACCGAAACCAATTTAGCCTTTGTAGAGGAGTTTAAAAGCGTTCTCGTTGCCACGAAAAATCATCAACTCAAAGTGAAGGTGGTTGATTTGCAGGCAACGGAAAAATTGGTGGTAGCCGAAAACAGTGAATTAGTGATTGCTTTGGGCGTAAAGGCATTAACCGCCTCTAGCAAACTAAAGCATAGCACGCCAGTGTTGGGCGTGTTTACGCCGTTACCTGTATTTAACGCATTGCT
>JBQTJZ010000233.1:0-5773 GCA_052386615.1 Methylophilaceae bacterium | reverse complement strand
AGCTGTGCTTAAAGAAGTAGGTGAGGCAGTCAATGGCGGTGACACCATTGCTGCAGTCGGCAATAGCGGTGGTAATGAAAGCAATGGTCTATATTATGAATTACGTCGCCAAAGTAAACCGTTTGACCCTCTTAGTTGGAGCGTGATTCATTAGCACTTCTTAAACACTTAAGACAATAAAAAACGCACTAAAAGTGCGTTTTTTATTTAATCCCACTCAAACTCAGTTTGCAGGGGCTTCTGCTGGCATTTCTGCGGCTGGTGCTGCTTCAGCAGCTCTGGTTTCACCAGGCACAAGTTCTTCTGGCGTTGGCACATAACCGCCAGGCTCGGCGGCGGCTGGTGTTGCTTCGGCTGCAGGTGCAGCCTCTGCCGGCATTTCTGCGGCTGGCATTTCTGCGGCTGGCATTTCAGCTTCTTTTTCGCCACATGCACTTAAAAACAAACCTGCTAATAATGCAGGCACTAACCATTTAGCTGTTACTTTCATAAATCCTCCAAAAAAAACTAAAAAATGACCGTTAAGGTTAAACTATACGAGCAAAACTCGCGCCATTTTACAACATTCGATTAAAAATTGTTCATTTAAGTATCAAAATCCGCCCATTGGTTGAAATTTTCTGCAATAAACTGCCCTTTTGCGTAGGCTTCAAGCTCATAAGGGCTTTTTTTATAGCCATTCCGACATGACCAAACATATTTTATCCAATTCATGCCATGCAAGAACTGTGACACGTGGGTTAGCTCGTGGCCCAGCAATTCCACGCCGCGCGCAGTATTTGCCTGATAAGCTCCGATTCGAAAATAAATCCGATGGCTAAGCACTACCGCACACATATCGCCACGCAGCCAGAACGGAACCTTGCCCTCAACGATACGCGCTTGCTCTATGACGATTTTGGCAAAATAAGGCTTAAATATTAACTGCTCTTGCACCGTTAATGGTCGCTCATGCCCAGCCATGGTGCAACCTATTCACCCATTATGTGCATGATGATGCGGCGTGTTGCTGGCAAGTGACGATGCTCGAATAAAAAAATACCTTGCCATTGCCCAAGCGCAAGCTGCCGAGCAACGATTGGAATGGACAAACTGGTTTGGGTGAGCGCCGTCCGTACGTGCGCAGGCATGTCGTCCGGCCCTTCTACCGTGTGAATGAAAAGCGCGTCACCATCCGGCGCAATGCGATCAAAAAATGCTTCCATGTCTACCAGCACATCGCGATCGTAATTTTCATTAATCAATAAACTTGCAGAGGTGTGCTGAATATAGAGCGTCAATAAGCCCGTGGTCAAATCAAGGTTGTTCGCCCAATGAAGCACTTGTGGGGTAATGTCGTACAGTTTGCGGCCTTGTGCCTTCACACTTAATTCTTGAGTAAACTGACGCATTACTGGCTTTCGCACAAAAGTTGATTATAGCAAGTTGTTTAAGCTAATGGAGGCAAGTAGGTTACTTACCAATAGTATGGATATCCATAATGCAAGCCCAAGCCAAAGCGTGAGCCACGCCAATAACGTCCGTAAAAAGGATGTCCATAAAAAGCGCCAAATCTTGAGCCCCAGAACGGGTCGTAATAGGGGCTTCTGCTTAAATGACGTTCACGTCTTAACTGCTTTTGCGCTTCAAGTTTTGCTTTTTCACGTTTATTGATTTCTTCGGCAATGGCATTTTGCTTAGCAAGCTCGTTGCTTTGCTGAATGTAGTCCAGCACTTTGGCATCCACACCTTGCTTGCTTAATTCCAATGTCTGCGTAGGGGTAAGCTCGTAACGCGAACCACTCGCTCTAATTTTTTCAATCATTTCATCTGCAGTTTTGCCTTGTTTAGCGTCAGCCACCAGTTCTTCTAAACTTACCGTCGCGACTGGTGGCGGTAATAATTTTTCTAGCTCTTCTGCTGTCATCCGCTCAACTTGCGCTTGCGGTGTGCCAGTAGTGGCGCAACCGCTTAATATGAAAATTGCCACTAATAATCCTAATACGCTATGTACTGTCATTTTGTACTCACTTTCTCTAAAACTGGCGAAGCGCTTGCAATGTTTGGATCAAATTGATGCCGTTTTGATTGATATAAGGCTAACACCTTTTTCACATACGCCTTAGTTTCTTTATATGGCGGCACGCCTTTATATCGATCTACCGCACGCTCACCGGCATTGTATGCAGCCACTGCCAGCGTAACATCGCCTCTAAAATAGGAGAGCAGCCAGCGCAGATACGCCACCCCGCCCTTGATATTTTGGCTGGCGTTATATGCGTTTTTAACGTTAAACCGTTCAGCTGTGGCTGGAATAAGTTGCATTAAACCATGTGCGTCCTTATTCGATTTTGCTGAGACCTTGAAGTTAGACTCAGCGGTGATAATGGACAATACCAACTTAGCATCCACTTTGTACCAATCAGCAATCGTGTCTACCAAATCCACCACCCAGCGCTTGTTCTGAGGTAACGTTGCAATGTAGCGATCAATCGCGGGCGACCCTTCATAATCTGCATATTGATATTGAGGTGCCTTCTCAGGCACCGTAGCTTCCAACACACACGGTGGCGTATTCTGCGTACGAATCTCAATCGTCTCTAGCATTTTTTGTGCTTCAAAATGCCCATGCATGGCGGCAATACCAAACAAATTCGCTGCATAATCGCGGCTAGCAGTGACACCACGCCCAAAAGCATATAGCATCCCTAATCGGTACAATCCTTCGGCACTGCCATAGCGTGACGCTTCACAATAAAGGTTGGCAGCTTTCCATGTTGCCTCGTTATCCTTTGCGTCGCTCATCAGCAGGCTGGCACGTTCAAGCAAATTTTTAACAATAGGCGGCTCATTATCAAAAGTTTCCAACTCGCTTGCGGTATAAGCCTGCACAGATATGCTTAATAAAGCACAAAACAAACTCACTGCTGCACAATGCCATTTTGCCATCAGAATCCTTTTTAGCTTTTGGTAAAAGTCATTTTACCTGCCTTGACATCTACTGTGACAGTATCCTTCGCCACATAATTCCCCGCCAAAATCTCACGTGCTAGCGGATTCTCAATTTCTGACTGAATGGCTCGTTTTAATGGGCGTGCGCCGTAGACGGGATCAAACCCTGCACTGGCAATTTCGGCTAATGCAGCTTCAGTCACATTTAGCTGTAACTCCATTTTAACCAACCGCCTTGCTAGGTTTTGTAGTTGTATACTTGCTATTGATTTCACTTGCGCTTCGCCCAATGCATGAAAAACGACTACCTCATCAATACGGTTGACGAACTCTGGTCTGAAATGCGTTTTCACTTCGCCCATCACCGCAAGTTTTACCACCTGATAGTCTTGGTCTGCCATGCTTTGAATCATCTGGCTACCCAAATTCGAGGTCATGATAATCACTGTGTTTTTGAAGCCCACAGTACGGCCCTGCCCATCGGTTAAGCGGCCATCATCCAACACTTGTAACAGCACATTAAACACATCTGGATGCGCTTTTTCGACCTCATCTAACAAAATGACCGAGTAGGGTTTGCGCCGTACCGCTTCTGTCAGTGTGCCCCCTTCCTCGTAACCCACATAGCCTGGCGGCGCACCTATCATGCGTGCAACCGAATGTTTCTCCATAAACTCACTCATGTCGATGCGAATTAAATGATCTTCCGAATCAAACAAAAAACCGGCTAATGCTTTGCAAAGCTCGGTTTTACCTACCCCCGTAGGGCCAAGAAACAAGAAGCTACCGTAGGGACGATTAGGGTCACTTAACCCTGAGCGCGAACGGCGGATGGCATCCGAAACCAAGCGCACCGCCTCATCCTGTCCTACGACACGTTCGTGCAATTTTGCTTCCATGCTAAGTAATTTCTCACGCTCGCTTGTGAGCATTTTAGATACTGGAATACCGGTGGCACGACTCACCACTTCGGCAATTTCATCCGCGCCTACCTCGGTACGCAGCATTTTATGTTTGCTTGCTGTCGTTTCTACCTTCGCAGCTTGTTTTAATTGCGCTTCCAAAGCAGGCAGTTTGCCATATTGCAACTCGGAGACTTGTTGCCAATTACCAGCCCGCGTTGCCGTTTCTATATCAAATTTCAGTTGCTCAATCGCCTCTTTAATATGTGCAGAACCTTGTACTTGTGCTTTTTCTGCTTTCCAGATTTCTTCCAAATCGGCAAACTCTTTTTCCAGTTTAGCAATCTCTTCTTCAATCAGGCCGAAGCGCTTTATCGAACCTTCATCCTTTTCGCGACGCACCGCTTCGCGTTCTATTTTAAGCTGAATCAAGCGACGTTCCAGTTTATCCATCACCTCTGGTTTGCTGTCAATTTCCATCTTGATGCGGCTGGCAGCCTCATCAATCAAATCAATCGCTTTATCCGGCAAAAAGCGATCGGTGATATAGCGATAGGACAATTCTGCCGCTGCCACAATGGCCGGGTCAGTAATTTCCACGCCATGATGCAATTCATATTTTTCTTGCAAACCACGCAAAATAGCAATAGTCGCCTCTACACTGGGTTCATCCACCAATACTTTTTGAAAGCGACGCTCTAAAGCGGCATCTTTCTCGATATATTTACGATATTCATCCAGCGTGGTCGCCCCCACGCAGTGCAATTCACCTCGTGCAAGAGCAGGCTTAAGCATATTGCCTGCATCCATGGCACCTTCAGTTTTACCGGCACCCGCCATGGTATGGATTTCATCAATAAAAACGATTGTGCGGCCTTCATCCTGCGCCAACTCTTTCAGCACACTCTTTAAGCGCTCTTCAAAATCACCACGATCTTTAGCACCCGCCAGCCAAGCAGCCATATCCAATGACACTACTTTTTTACCTTTAAGTGATTCTGGTACCTCGCCATTCACAATACGCTGCGCCAAACCTTCGACAATCGCGGTCTTGCCTACACCCGGCTCGCCAATCAATACCGGGTTGTTTTTGGTGCGGCGCTGCAACACCTGAATCGCGCGGCGAATCTCGTCATCGCGCCCAATCACGGGGTCAAGTTTGCCACGCTGTGCGAGTTCGGTTAAATCAACCGTATATTTTTTCAATGCTTCACGATTCGTTTCGCCTTCCTGTGAATTCACTTGCTCGCCTCCACGCACCGCATCAATCGCTAGTTCTAGCGCCGACTTGGTAAGACCACTCGCTTTCAGCAACTTGCCGGTTGCCCCTTTGTCATCTGCTAGCGCAAGTAAAAACAGCTCGCTGGCAATGTAGCGATCATGCCGTTTTTGCGCAAATTTATCGGTAACATTCAGCAAATTATTCAAATCGCGTGAAATCGCGATTTCACCGCTGTTATCAGCTGACTTTGGTAGATTATTGAAGGCAGTCTGCAGAGACTGCTTTAATGGGACAAGATTAGCCCCGGCATGGGCAAGCAACGAAGCAGTGCTACTGTCAGCATCGTTAAGCAAAGCGCTTAACAGATGCTGCGGCTCTATTGCCGGATTGTCATTACCAATTGCCAGCGATTGCGCTTCAGCCAAGGCTTGCTGAAATTTGGTGGTCAGTTTATCGAAACGCATGTTGCTCTCCTTCGTATCCTATTGATATGAAGGTAAGGCCAAACTGCCATTTTTCAATAGGGTTAAGGGGTTAAGGCGTTTACCTGCAAACCTGAAGCTTGCGTGTTCCACACTAAATAAACAAGTTTTTTGTATGATAATAAAAATGGATAATCGGCTTTTTGATTGGTGGTCGCGAATGTTTTCGCATCGCTCCAGCTTCTGCCACCATCTTCTGAATTCATGCCTAAAATACTGCTTTCCCCATCTTTAAC
>JBQTJZ010000232.1:0-8192 GCA_052386615.1 Methylophilaceae bacterium | reverse complement strand
GCAAGTGGGTTGAAAATATCCCCTACAAACTCCTGTCGCCCTATTGGAGTTTTGATGGCAGGTAATTGCCGATTGAGATTGCCTGCAACCCACCCACGATTCACCAATACATATTGATTAGCCTCTTCTAGCTTAACTGGGGTAAGCACGTGGTAGCCTACTACCGTGTTATCTACCTGATTATCTAATAACACCTGATACTGAGGCGCAAATTCTCCACTAAATTTTACACGCCGATAACGCCATTTTTCGATATCATCAATGACTGGTGGTAACGCTACTGGTGAGGCTAGAAGCCCCATTTCCAACTGTTGTTGTAATGCTTGTTTGGATTGTGCCTTATGATATTGCCAAGAACCAAGTTTAATGCAAACCGCTACAGTCACTAGCATTGCAAGTGTCATTCCTACGCTTGGCTTAAAGCTATATTTCACTGAGTCAAGTCCTTTACTACTCCATTCTTAAATTGCATTCCCTTTACACAAACCGCATAATAAACATGATTATCCATTCGAGAATTAAGTATGTGGTTACGCCTAATCATTATTATAGTATTGCTGCTCATTGCGGCGAGTTTATTTTCTGCACTCTATTACTTAGTGAAGGGCGACAAACGTGATTCACGCGTGATTAAAGCACTTACTTGGCGTATATCATTGTCCATTGGATTATTTTTAGTGCTCATGCTAGGTTTTTATACTGGCATCATTCGCCATGTATCGTAATACTGGTCTTCAATCAACCGATTTTTAGTTTTTTGCCTGCGTAGTGTTACTGGCATCACTTAATTGAGTAGTACCGTTGTAAAACGCATAGGATAACGTCACTGTATTAACCTCGGCAGGTAAATCTGGACTCACATAAAAACGTAGCGGCATTTCTTTGCTTTCCCCCGACTTTAATGTCTGTTGGTTAAAGCAGAAACATTCAATTTTTTTAAAGTAGAGCGAAGCCAACTCGGGTGAAACGCTAGGGACTGCAACCCCAATCATGCTATCTGCACCTTCATTCTTTGCGTAGTATGAAGTCAACATAATTTCACCAGGGTGCACACGCATGCTATTTTCCTTTGGATGAAACCCCCAGCTTAAACCTGGCATCGTATTCCCAGTAAATAACACCGTAACATAACGCGTTTTGTCTACTTTTAGATTCTTCTCTACAACGCTTGCACTGGTATCTGCTCTGCCATTGAGCCCTATGGCTTTACACATTACATCGTACAAGGGCGCCAGTGCAAAACCAAACAATAGGCCAGCCACCACTATCAGCGATAGCTTCCCTGCTAACCTTTTATTTAACCGCTCTTTGTCAGCATCACTGTTCATTAGGCTTGTCCTGCTCCATAATAAAACGAAGCAACATATAAAATAATCGCGAGTAACCCAATTGCCCAGCCAACGAGTAAATTTTTACGACGTTGTTGTTTTTTATCCGGCTCCATCATAAATTCCTTGTTGTTCCAGTTCTTAATTGTAATTGCTGTGCAAGATGCACACGCTCTTGGTTATTCATAAAATGCCCTACTTGAATCGATTTCCCATGTGAGGTCAACCACAATCGCTTGTTTCCGCTAGGTGCATCTTGCAACTCAACTTTGGCCCAATAGGGGTTCAAGACTATTTGACTTGTATGCTTATAGTTGCGCTTTTCCACTACCAAACAATTGTCTGTAATGGTAATACTTTCGTAATCATCCGCATGGCAATTAACGTAATAAAACGCATAAGCAAGCGCAGCTAATTCTAGCCCAGCAAATGGTAGCACTATCCACAAACCTGTCATCGCAAAAGTTAGCGCGATAAAAAGAGGCAGTATGGATAAGTACAAAACTACCCTGACCCTAGCTGAGACAGTTAAGGAGCTATTAGGTTTTGAGATAATCTTATACTCTACTAACATCGCCTATAGGGGGTGAGCGTTTTCTTAGCTAATCCGTCAAACACTACTTTACTACCAAATACTAGCACTTCAAAAACTAACGCCACAAGACCTTATAGCCTTGTGGCGTTATAAACTATTGACTTAGCTTATAACCAGTACACAAATATAAACAAGAACAACCAAACTACGTCCACAAAGTGCCAGTACCAAGCCACCGCTTCAAAGCCAAAATGATTGTGTGAATCAAAATGTCCTTTTAGCACCCGGATCAAAATGATAGTGAGCATAATCGCACCCATCGTCACATGTAGGCCATGGAAGCCAGTTAACATATAGAAAGTAGCTCCATAAATACCCGTTTTAATGGTAAACCCTGCTTCTGCATATTCATATGCCTGTAAAAACAAGAACAACACCCCAAGCGCTACAGTTAATACCAAACCGATAGTGAGTTGTTGACGCTTGTCTTTCATTAAGCCCCAATGTGCCCATGTTAAGGTTGCGCCAGAAGCAAGTAGAATTAAAGTATTGATTGCTGGTAGCCCCCATGCCCCCATAGGAGTAAACGCTTCAGTTGCGGCAGGACCTGCAGTAGGCCAAGTTGCTACAAAATTTGGCCATAGTAATTGCGCTTCCGCAATCCACGGTACAGAAACATTGCGCGTGTAAAACAGCGCACCGAAAAAACCAAAGAAGAACATGACTTCCGAGAAGATAAACCAGCCCATGCCCCAGCGGAAAGAACGATCAACCTGTTTGTTATAAAGATTTGAAACACTTTCTTTCACAACTTCTGCAAACCAACCATAAAGCAAATAAGCGAGCACAAGAAAGCCTGCCGCCATGACATATTTACCAGAGGCGATCTGGTTTAGAAACATCGAAAAACCACTTGCCATTAGAAACAAGGCGATAGAGGCAATCAGTGGCCAGAGTGAAGCGCCTGGCAGGTAATAATTTTTTGTATTCGGACTCATGTTTGCTCCCATTTTTACTTTATATTCACTTTAATATTTCGCCAAGACTTACTTAACCACGGGTGGCGTTTCAAATGTATGGAAAGGCGCTGGTGAAGCTACTGTCCATTCCAAGCCATGGGCACCCTCCCATGGGTTGGCTGCTGCTTTCGCGCCCCCACGGATACACTTAACCACCACATAAATGAACAGCAGTTGGCTAGCGCCTAGGGCAAATGCCCCTAGTGATGAAATCATATTAAACTCAGCAAACTGTAATGAGTAATCTGGGATACGACGTGGCATACCCGCTAAACCAGTAAAGTGCATCGGGAAGAAAGTCACGTTAAATGCAATGGTCGTTAACCAAAAATGCCATTTTCCTAGCGTTTCATCGTACATATGGCCCGTCCATTTAGGCAACCAGTAGTAAACACCGCCCATAATCGCCATTGCTGCCCCAGAGAACAACACATAGTGGAAGTGAGCAACCACGTAGTAAGTATCTTGCAACTGAATATCCACAGGCAAAATAGCCAGCACAAGGCCGCTAAAACCACCGATAGTAAACAAGAACACCACTGCTACCGAGAACAGCATCGGCGTTTCAAAGGTCATGGAACCTTTCCACATGGTAGCGACCCAGTTAAACACTTTGACCCCTGTCGGAATAGAAATTAACATGGTGCTATACATAAAGAATAACTGCCCTGCAACTGGCATACCCGTAGTGAACATGTGGTGTGCCCACACGACAAACGAAAGTGCAGCAATTGCCGCAGTTGCATATACCATGGACGCATAGCCAAATAATGGCTTACGCGCAAACGTCGGAATGATGGTAGAAATGATGCCAAATGCTGGCAAAATCATAATATATACTTCTGGATGCCCAAAGAACCAGAACACATGTTGGAATAAGACTGGATCACCCCCACCAGCTGCGTCAAAGAACGACGTACCAAAATGGCGGTCGGTAATCAACATAGTGAGTGCGCCTGCCAATACTGGCATGGCAGCAATCAACAAATAAGCGGTAATTAACCATGTCCACACAAACATCGGCATTTTCATCAAGGTCATGCCAGGTGCGCGCATATTAAAAATAGTGGTGATAATATTAATAGAACCTACAATCGATGACACCCCTAAGATATGCAGTGCGAGAATGCTCATATCCATTGACATTCCGGCTTGTACTGATAGTGGCGGATACATTGTCCAGCCACCTGCTACTGCACCACCAGGCACAAAAATAGAAGCTATCAATAAAATTGCCGCTGGAATCAACAACCAGAAACTCATGTTATTTAGTCGAGGAAACGCCATATCAGGCGCACCAACCATCAGTGGCACTTGCCAGTTAGCAAAGCCCACAAATGCCGGCATAATCGCACCAAAAATCATAATCAGACCATGCAAGGTAGTCAGCCGATTAAATGCTTCTGGGTCGACAAACTGCAAGCCAGGCTGAAAAAGTTCTGCGCGAATGCCCATCGCCATCGCACCGGCGAACATGAACATAGTGAGGCTGAACCACAAGTACATCGTGCCAATATCTTTATGGTTGGTCGAACCAATCCAGCGCATAATCCCAGTAGGATGCCCATGATCAGCGTGGTCATCGTGATGTGTTGCAGTTGTCGTACTCATCAGTTTCTCCTAAAAACAACAGCTAATTTCAATATTCTAAAAGTTAAATTAAGTGCTTAGCGCGCAGCTTTAACCGCCGATGGCTGAACAATATCACCTACAGAGTTACCTAGGGCATTACGCTCATACGCTATCACGGCAGCGATATCGGCATCATTCATTATCGCCTTCCAAGCAGGCATCACATTTTTGCCGTTCAATATAATATCAAGATGACCTTCAATTGGGCCTGTAGTAATTGGACCGCCTGTCAGTGCAGGAAATGCTGGCGGTAAACCTGCCCCCGTCACTTGGTGGCAAACTGCACAGTTCTTCTCGTACACAACCTTACCTGCAGTAACCAGCTCATCTTTCGTCCACTCTTTATCAGCACCAGCGTTTGCAGAAGCAGCCGCTTCTTTACGTGACGCAATCCATTCGTTATATTTATCTTCTTCCATCGCCTCAACTACGATAGGCATGTAGCCATGATCTTTACCACACAGCTCGGCACATTGACCGCGATAAACACCTGGTTTTTCCACTCTTATCCACGCCTCTTTAATAAATCCGGGAATGGCATCTTGTTTAACACCAAACTCTGGGATCCACCATGCATGGATTACATCCTGAGCTGTGATCAATAATCTTACTTTTTTACCAATAGGCACTACCATTGGATTGTCAACTTCCAGCAGATAGTTCTCACCTTTTTCTGCTTTGTTTAGAATTTGATCCTGAGTGGTAGATAACGTACTAATGTACTGCACACCCTGATCCAAGTAGTCATAACCCCATTTCCACTGATAACCAGTAATTTTAATGCTCATATCAGCTGCGGTAGTATCTTTCATGGCAAAAATAGTTTTTGTGGCTGGGTAAGCCATCGCCGCTAAGATAATGGCTGGAATGATGGTCCAAATAATTTCTAGGACATGATTTTCGTGAAATTGTGCAGCTTTATGACCAACTGACTTGCGATGTTTGTAGATGGAGTAGAACATTAAACCAAATACTAAGATAAAAATCCAAACACAAACCCACAAAATAAGCATGTGCAAATCATAGATTTGACTGGCAATTTCTGTGGCTGGTGCTTTTAGATTTAATGCGTAATCGGCATGAGCGCTAACGGAAAATAGTGACAACAAAGCGCTACCAAGAGAGAGAATGTTTCTCTTATTCATAACTTAATCCACCCTAAAATTGTGAACAACTCAAATATTCAGATAACGCTAACAACCCCACGAACACCAACAAGCGACACCCGTTTGTTGCTAGCAACTCATGCGTCAATCAAAATTTGCTGCGCATTTTATTTTGTAATTTATACTAAAAAAACTGCGACGAGTCGCCGCAGTCACGATAAGTTAGCATATCCATCCCTGCTTATCAAGCTAAATGTTACATAAATGTAACATTAGTTTTGCATGTGCAAAAATTTAATTTATCGTGGTGCCGGGAGGGGGAATCGAACCCCCACGTTGTCGCCAACGCGGGATTTTGAGTCCCGTGCGTCTACCAATTCCGCCATCCCGGCTAGTGGGAAAATACATTACTGTATAATTGCAACAGTGTCATTATAGCAAGCTCTAAGATTTATGCGAACTCAAAAATTAATGAAAACCCAAGATTTCGATTTCTATTTACCCGAACAACTGATCGCACAACATCCAACCGCACAACGCAGTGCGAGCCGATTGCTCCATTTGGATGGTCCCTCAGGCAAGTTGACCGATGCGCGATTCCTAGACTTGCCTCATTATCTGTCTGATGGTGATTTGCTCGTCTTTAACGATACCCGTGTCATTAACGCACGCCTGTTTGGTCAAAAAATCACTGGTGGCACCATTGAAGTATTAATTGAACGCATATTGGACGATCATCATGCGATTGCTCATGTGCGCGCTTCGCGTTCGCCTAAAGTTGGAAGTTCAATTAGGCTAGCTGAAACCCTTGAGGTGGAAATTATTGGTCGAGACGATGATTTATTTCATCTGAAATTTTTAACAGCAACGCCGGTACATAAGCTGTTAACTCAGTATGGCACACTGCCATTACCGCCTTATATTACTCACAAAGCCAATAATCAGGATGAAGCTCGCTATCAAACCATTTATGCTAAGCATTTAGGTGCTGTTGCCGCACCTACTGCAGGCTTGCATTTTGACGAGGAAATATTGACAGCACTAAAAGATAAGGGTGTACAAATTGCTTATGTCACATTGCATGTCGGTGCTGGCACATTTCAGCCTGTTAAAGTGGAAAACATCGCAGCACATAAAATGCATAGTGAGCGCTATATTATCCCGGCCGAAACCATTGCCTTGATCGAGCGAACACGTGTAATGGGCGGTAAAATCACCGCAGTAGGAACCACCACTTTACGCGCATTAGAAAGCGCTGCAGAACTGGCCAGAACGAATAACCTAGACAGCGCTCACAACAGCGTCATGCAACCAGGTCAGGGCGAGACCGATATTTTCATCACTCCTGGCTACCGTTTCACCATCGTAGACAGATTATTGACCAACTTCCATCTACCCAAAAGCACATTACTCATGCTAGTGTCTGCATTTGCAGGATTTGACAATATTAAGAACGCCTATGAGCATGCGGTGAGTCAGCAATATCGTTTTTTTAGTTATGGAGATGCCATGTTACTAGAAAAGAAAACCGATTAGATTGAACAAATACCCCAGCACAGACACTAAAACAGAGCATTTAGAAATTAATTAGATCATAAGCGAGGAATTTTCAATTGACCAAACAATCACTTAACCGAGTATTTAGCCCGTTAGTTACCCGTGCCTTGTTAACAGCTACTATTTTAGTTCCTACAGCATCTCAAGCTGAAGTGCTAGCGGAAGCGGCTTTAAGCATTAAAATAAGCTTGGCCAAAGCCCCCTCTACGCGCCCGATGACGGTAGCTTATTATCCGGCCTTAATGCGCTATTACGTGGCTGATGGCGGTTTGGCGCCCCTGGGTAGCGAGTTTGAAGCGCCCATTTCTAAATCGCAGGTACATGCCTACGACCATCAAGGAAAATATATCAATTCAGCCGGGCCAGGCTATGATAACCGCTCAATCTATTACAATGCCAATACTGGTACATTAGAGACGATTACCTATAATATATCCAGTGCGGTCGGTTTTGGACCTAACACAGGGTTATATGCATTGCACATTTCAGATACCGGAGAAATTAAAAATACTTCGGATGAAATCATGCAATTTAATCCTGCTTTTGGTGACTCTGCCACCATGCCTTCCTATGATGCTGTTAATAATCGCTATTTTGCGAAACAAAGTCGTAGCAATAAAGTATTCATTGTCGATTCGAAAAAACGTGAACCCATTGGCGAAATCAGTCTGGATATTACAAAAGCCGGGGCTAAATTCGACGACGTGAGTGACAGCTTTGTCGGCTATACCGGCGTCAAAGGAGAAGAATTGGTATTGCTTGATGTTGATCACAAAGCCGCATTAATATTCGATATTTCAGGTAAATTCGTCGCTAAAAGCGCACTACCTAAAGATTTAAAACTACGTGCAAAAAATTACTATAATGGTTTGGGCTATGCCAACGATATGCTATTTGTGTATCACGAAAGTGAAGGGGAATTCGGCACCTATCATGGATATAAAATAGTCAAATAATAAAGCTTAGGCAATAAAAAACCGCGCCTTCAGCGCGGTGTTTTATTGCGAACATAAAC
>JBQTJZ010000231.1:0-7259 GCA_052386615.1 Methylophilaceae bacterium | reverse complement strand
GTCATGCGGTCGTGGATAAGGGGCTTTAACGCATTTTTTTCTGTTTCGGTAAGCGTATTGCTAGGCGCTGACGTAACATAGAACGCTACGCCACGTTCTAATCTTTTAATGCCGCTTAACCCACAATGCTGTGCAATATCCGTTGCGCGAGATGCCCAAGGCGAAATCGTGCCAATGCGTGGAACCACCAAAAACAGCTCGCCATTTGGATTTTCATGGCCGGCTTTAGGACCATAAGTGAGGATTTGCTGTAATGTATTTTGTTGCTGGCGAGTTAAGGCTGTATCGCTAAATGCAAAATGGATAAACTCTGCGTAAATATGATTAATGTTGGGGGCACTGTTTTTTAAGGCATGGATGATTTTCGATAGACGAAACGCCGAAACTGCTGCGCTGCCACGCAGGCTTAAAAAGTGTGCTGGTTGCATGAAATATTAACGATAAAAGTGAAGTTGGCTAGCACTGAATTTTATCAGAAATTGCTGCGCCAAACACATCAAATCCATCGCCGGATTAAAGCCCATCCATGGTTTAATGGGCTTTAATCTGCATATTGGCTAATTCGCGGTTTGTTTTTCTGCTTGAATAAGAGCTTTATCTTTGAAATAGCTATAAGCCAAGAACAATAAAGGCACTAGCACTAGGCTATAAGAAATCCATTCACCGATTTTGCCTTCAGGGCCATAAGCCTCTGTGGCTTGATGCCAGTAGGGAATATCGATAATACCCAAATTGTATAGTTCCACCGATTCTGTGAACTCGTGAAAAGCGTAAATAAGTAACTGAAGTGAGAAAATCACCATGAATATCGCGGTGACTTGAAAAAATAATGTGAGATTAATGCGATGCCCGTACTTGCTCCACGCCCATGCAACTAAGCCAGCAATTGCCAAGCCAATAAATCCGCCAATTGCGAGTGAAATTCCATCGTTGGTTTGCGCCAGTGACGCAATCATGGTGGCTGCTTCCAAACCCTCTCGCCCAATCATCAACAGTACAAAGACAAATAAGGCCAATTTTGCACCATACCCTGGATTGACTACCACGCGGTCAATCGAGCTGGTGATTTCTTTTTTCATATGCTTGCCCATTCTAAGCATGTGCACGGTGCAAGTAATCACCAATATTGCCGCAGTTAATGCCAATGTACCTTCCCAAAATGGCGTAAGCCCGCCCACTTTAGCCAACACAATTCCCAGTACTACACAAGCCATGAGCGCGACATAGCAAGCCCGACGTACCGTTGGAATGAGTTGTTGTCCGCCCGTTTTGGACAAATAAGCAACAGTGATGGCGATAATAAGAAAAGCTTCTAGCCCTTCTCTGAAGGTAATCATGAGCGTTTGAAACATGGCAAACTTCCTGTTAATTAAGTAATATTAGATGAGATTGGTTCTCATTATACATAAAGTAGAGGGTGTATCAATAGCATAGGTTCAGCTAGATAAATAAAAAAGCTTGCCGAAGCAAGCTTTTAAGGTAAGTGCTAGATAACGCTAAGATTATTTAGTTACGCCAGGCACATCAATTTTAGCTTTATCTTTCAAGCTCAACATTAATTTTTCTAGCTTGCGTTGTTGCAACGTGCGTTCCAAACCGTCTTTTACTTTATCGTAAGGTGGCACTTGCGTTGCACGTGTGTCAATTAATTTAATCACGTGCCAGCCAAACTGGGTTTGTACAGGAGAAGCTGCGACCGTATTTTTTTGCAGCGCAGTGACCGCAGCACTAAATGGTTTTACCATGCCGGCTGGTGAGAACCAGCCTAAATCGCCACCTTTTTCTTTTGAGCCGGGATCAATCGATTTTTCTTTAGCGATCTTCGCAAAGTCTCCGCCTTTGTTAACCTGCGCTAAAATTTCTTTTGCTTCAGCTTCGGTCTTTACTAGAATATGGCGCGCATTATATTCTTTATCACCTAATTCTTTTTTGAATTCTTCGTAAGCCGCTTTTTTATCAGCATCTGACACAGGGTTTTTCTTCATGTACTCTTGCAAATATACGTTAACCAAAAGTTTACGGTTAGTCAGTTCCTGATTGGCAATAAAGTCAGTACTCTTATCTAGCCCTTGTTTCTGGGCTTCTTGGATGGCTAATTCTGAACCAACCAACTCATTAATAATGGCATTTTTCATGCCATCACTATTTTTTTGACCACGCGCAACGGCGTCTCTAGTAATGTAATCTACCCAAGACTGTTTAATGGGTTTGCCATTCACAGTGGCAACGGAATCTGCTGCAAAAGTGAAGGGGGTGAAAGTTAGGGTAGAGAAGGCAGCTAATGCAATCAAAATTTTGTTCATTTTCATGAAGTTCCTTATAAAGTAAAAACCTAAATTCAATTAGGATATCGTGTTAATGGGAGTCGGCTGGCGAAATTGCAATAATGCTGATCGCATGTATTTGTTGTGGTATTAAGTCACTAAGTGCTTGATAAATTAAACGATGCCGCATTATCTGCGATTTTTGCGAAAAATGCGAGCTTATCATTTTTATCGTAAAATGCCCACCCCCTGTATTGACTGCATGTCCTGCATGCGCAGCACTGTCATCTAAAATCTCTAAGCTAATTGGCTCAAGTGCCGCGAGTTTGTTACGAATAATATCAATCAAGTGCATCGTGATTTAGGGTAAGGTTTTGCGGAAAGGGTTCACTACAACGCTGGCGTAAACTCCTGCGCTTACGAACGGATCGGCATTGGCCCAGAGTTGTGCAGCTACTAAGTCAGAAAATTCCGCCACAATCAAACTACCAGAAAAACCTGCGGGACCCGGGTCGATACTGTCGATAGCAGGAAAGGGCCCTGCTAGCAACAAGCGACCCTGATCTTGCAGTGTCTTGAGCCTTGCCAAGTGTTCTGGTCGGGCACGCATGCGTTTTTCGAGGCTGTTTGGGCTATCTTTTGCAATAATGGCATACCACATGTTTATTGCTCACTTTTATCTTTTGTAGGCTCAATGATGTATTGCTTTAGCGCCAAAGTTTGCGCAATCATGAATATAAACAGCATGGCAGTCACTCCAAATAATTTAAAATTAACCCATGTGTCTTCACTAAAATTAAAGGCCACGTATAAATTAAGAAAACCTAGGCCAATTAAAAAAGCCACCCAAATTAAATTAAGTTTATCCCAAATGGTTTGCGGAGGGTTCAGCATTTTTGCCATCATCTGCTGGATAAGGTTTTTATTAAACAAAAGCTTGGCCCCCAATAATGTTACTGCCAATAGCCAATAAAGTACGGTAGGTTTCCACAAGATATAAGTTTTGTCATGCAGCAACAGGGTGATGCCGCCTAAAATGCTGATAATGGCGCCGTTAATCAAGAGCATTTTTTCAACCACGCCATGACGAATTTTGCTATAAACAATGAGTGCAATGGTGGCGGCAATAGCAACGGCCGTTGCTACAAAAATGTTGTAAATCTTAAAAGCAACAAAAAATAAAATGACAGGGAATAAATCAAAAAATATTTTCATGCAGGTTCTCGGTTGCTGAGTTAATTAATTACGTACTTTTATAAAAACTTGGTCACTATTTTGCTAAAATGATGGTTACTGGACTTTGTATATTGGATTTTGTGTCTACCACTATTGATTTACACTGCCATTCTACCATTTCTGACGGGTTATATTCACCTCGGGATTTGGTTTCCTATGCGGCTAGTCGGGGCATCAAATTGCTGGCGCTCACAGATCATGACGATGTGGGGGGCTTGCAAGCTGCGCGCGAAGCGGCTACAGAGCATGGTATTCAATTCGTCAATGGCGTTGAAATTTCGGTGACATGGAAAAAGCGTACTTTGCATATTGTGGGGTTAAAAATTAATCCTGAATACGCACCCCTTAAGGCTGCCTTGATTGCAGTTAAGCAAGGCAGGTTGGATCGGGCAAAGCTAATGGCTGAGGGGCTGGAAAAAGCGGGGATTATGGGTAGTTATGAAGGTGCTTTGAGGATTGCCGACAATAGCATTGTGACACGTACCCACTTTGCGCGCTTTTTAGTACAAAACGGCCACGTAAAAGATAATAGAACCGTGTTCAAAAAATATCTGGTGAAAGGTAAACCAGGATTCGTTGATCATCAATGGATGGATTAACAAACTGCGGTTAGCATGATTAAAGAGTGTGGTGGCGTTGCGGTAATCGCTCATCCGGGGCGTTATAATCTAGGCATGATTAATATGCATTTGTTGATGCATGAATTTAGGAGTTATGGTGGTACTGCCATAGAGGTTGTGACTGGTAGCCACACGCCGCCTCAGTATGAACAGTTTGCCAAAATCGCACATCGGTTTAGCTTAAAATCTTCTCTTGGTTCCGATTTTCATGGTCATGGGCTATCGTACATGGAAATGGGTAGCGTCCCTAGTCTGCCATCAAATTGTGTGCCAGTATGGAATGATTGGGAAGAAGCTCGCCTGTTAAATTAATAGGCAATGAGATTAAATGGCGCAATATTTTGTGATTAATGCTGAGAATCCTCAGGCCAGATTGATTAAGCATGCCGTTGAAATTTTGCGTGAAGGTGGGGTGATTGCTTACCCAACCGATTCCAGTTATGCACTGGGTTGCATGATGGGGTTTAAGGATGCACAAGATCGTATCCGCCAAATTCGTAGAGTAAGCGAAGAACAGCTTTTTACCATGGTTTGCCGCAATTTAAGCGAGCTTGCTACTTATGCGCAAGTGGATAATAGCCAGTTTCGATTGCTTAAAGCGAATACGCCGGGCGCCTATACGTTTGTGTTAAAAGCCACCAAGGAAGTACCGCGCCGTTTACAGCACCCGAAGCGCAGTGCAGTGGGGATTCGCGTGCCTGCACACACTGTGGTGCAAGCGTTGCTGGACGAGCTGGCAGAACCAATGCTCAGTATGACATTACAAATTAAGGGGGATGACGAGCCTACCAACATGGCATGGGATATTCGTGATAGATTAGAGCATCAACTCGATTTAGTCATTGATTCTGAAATCTCTCATGTTGGTTTAACCACAGTGATTGATCTTACGGAAGAATTGCCAGTATTGATTAGACAGGGGGTGGCCAGTGCCGCACCATTCGGATTATAAGCGTTAATTAAGGTAAAAATGGAACTTACTTTAGTACAAAAAATTGCAGTTTATGCGTTACCTATTATTTTTGCCATTACCGTGCACGAAGCATCACACGGCTATGCTGCAAAGCACTTTGGTGATTTAACCGCAGAAAAACTAGGCCGTATTACGCTAAACCCGATTAAACATATTGATCCTTTTGGCACCATTTTGCTGCCTGCATTAACGGTGATGCTCGGCGGCATTTTGTTTGGCTGGGCTAAACCAGTGCCAGTTAACTTTGCCAACCTGCGTAATCCTAAGCAAGACATGTTATGGGTAGCGGCGGCGGGGCCTGCCTCTAACTTGGTCATGGCAATTTTTTGGGCGGTGATGTTGAGCTACTCAAAAAGCGTGCCAGAATCAGCAGCTTATTTTTTATCTGAAATGAGCTGGGCAGGGATCACTATCAATTTGGTGCTACTGGTGCTCAATCTGCTCCCCATGCCACCGCTGGATGGTGGGCGTATCGCCGTGAGTTTACTGCCAATCAATTTAGCTAATAAGCTTATGTACGTAGAGCGATATGGGTTTGTTATTTTAATCATACTGATGTTTATGGGTGTGCTTGAAAAAATTATTTCGCCTATCATTCAATTTCTCGCACAAATTATTTTGCGCATTTTTACATCATAATTATTTGTATAATAACGTAACAATTAATCACAATTAGGTCACTTCATGGCGGTTGAACGCGTTTTATCAGGCATGCGCCCAACGGGCAGTTTGCATCTTGGGCATTACAATGGAGTACTGAAAAATTGGATACGCTTGCAACACGAGCACGAGTGCTTCTTTTTTGTGGCTGATTGGCACGCGCTCACTACGCATTATGATACGCCAGAAATCATTGAAGAAAGCGTATGGGAAATGGTGATTGATTGGCTGGCGGCGGGTGTCGATCCTGCCAATGCTACCATTTTTATTCAAAGCCGCGTGCCAGAACACGCTGAACTGCATACGTTGCTTTCGATGATTACACCACTAAGTTGGCTGGAACGTGTGCCTACCTATAAAGATCAGCAGGAAAAGTTATCCAGTAAAGATTTGTCCACCTATGGCTTTTTAGGGTATCCATTACTGCAAAGTGCAGATATTCTGATTTACAAAGCGACACAAGTTCCCGTTGGGGAAGATCAAATTCCACATATTGAATTTACGCGTGAAATTGCGCGGCGTTTTAACCATATTTATGGTAAAGAGATTGGTTTTGAAGAAAAAGCAGAAGGTGCCATTAAAAAACTAGGTAGTAAACGTGCCGCGTTTTACGAGGAAATGCGCAATGCCTACCAGCAAAGTGGTGATGAAGAGGCACTGGAATCCGCTCGTGCCATGATAGAAGAGCAGCAAGGTATGAGTATGGGCGATAAAGAGCGTTTGCTTGGATACCTGGAAGGCGGTGGTAAAATCATTCTAGTCGAGCCAGAATACAAGCTTACGCCCGCTTCGAAAATGCCAGGTTTGGACGGACAAAAAATGTCTAAATCGTATAACAACACCATTTCACTACGTGAACCAGTAGATCAAGTAGCTAAAAAAATTAAAACCATGCCGACCGACCCCGCACGTATTCGCCGTACCGACCCAGGCGATCCTGCCAAATGTCCGGTGTGGCAGTTGCACGACATCTACTCCGAACAAACCATTAAAGACTGGGTGCAAATGGGTTGCAAAGGCGCATCGATAGGCTGCATTGAGTGCAAACAGCCGGTCATTGAGCGCGTACTGAAAGAGTTGGCGCCTATTCGGGAGCGTGCAGCACAATATGCTGAAGACCCTACCTTGGTGAAAAACATCGTGGCAGAAGGCTGCGAAAAAGCCCGTAAACAAGCGCGCGAAACCATGCGCGATGTTAGAGAGGCGATGGGCTTGAATTACGCTTAGCGTATGCTAGAAACCAACTTTAACGCAAAAATAAACGGTGAAACCTTCGGCGAATTACCGCAGGATTTGTACATTCCGCCCGATGCGCTCGAGGTTTTTTTAGAAACTTTTGAAGGGCCGCTCGATTTATTACTCTATCTCATCCGTAAACATAATCTGAACATTCTGGATATTCCCATGGCAGAGCTTACGCGCCAGTACATGACTTATGTAGAGAAAATGAAAGCGGTTAAACTGGAGCTTGCTGCAGACTATTTGTTGATGTCAGCAATGCTGATT
>JBQTJZ010000230.1:0-1898 GCA_052386615.1 Methylophilaceae bacterium | reverse complement strand
CCATCGTTAACTTCAAAAAAGAGCCTGTTAACAAAGAAGTAATATTAAAACCTGGACAAGTGAAATTACCAGACGAACGCGTGGGTTTGCTCATGGTGTTCAGAACATTTGACCGCGTTTCTTATGGCTTAATTATGAATGCGTCCGACGCTATTTATACATTAGACATGGTGCATACGCCTTAATGCCGCTAAGCCAATTTGCGTATGATACGCAGAGCCAAAATAACGACAATGATGATATTGCGTTATGGTTGGCGCTGGCGCAAATCCAAGGCTTGGGCAATAGTAGCATTTGTCATCTACTGGCCAAGTTTGGCTCGCCAGAAGGTGTTTTCAGCGCCACCATTGCCCAATTGCGCGAAATTGTTAATGATGAATTTGCGCATAAAATCAACAAAGGCGTGGAATTTTCAGTCATTCGTCCCACGCTCGAATGGCTTAAAAAAGACAATACCCATTTAGTGACGCTTGCTGACAATAGCTACCCCCAACAGTTGCTGGAAATCAGTAATCCCCCTGCCGTCATTTATGCACTTGGTGACATAGATTGGCTTAACCATCCATCACTTGCCATCGTTGGTAGCCGCAGCGCCACTCCACAAGGTGAAAAAAATGCGGAAGAGTTTGCACAAAGTTTATGCGAACAAGGCATGTGTGTAGTGAGTGGAATGGCCACTGGTATCGATGGTGCGGCACATCGCGGCGCGCTCAAAAGTAACGGTGCGACGATTGCGGTGGTAGGCACCGGGCTAGATATTGTTTACCCGGCGAGACATCGTGATTTAGCCCATAAAATTGTCGAACGCGGTTTAATTGTTTCCGAGTTTCCCCTTGGCACTCCGGCTAAAGCGCAAAATTTCCCACGCCGCAATCGTATTATTAGCGGTTTGAGTTTGGGTTGTTTAGTGATAGAAGCCAACATCGATAGCGGCTCATTGATTACTGCACGGCTATCCGCCGAACAAGGTCGCGAGGTATTTGCGATCCCTGGGTCAATTCATTCACCAGTTGCCAAAGGTTGTCATCAACTGATTAAGCAAGGTGCAAAATTGGTAGAAAATACAAAAGATATTCTGGATGAACTGGAAAATTTACTCCCCGAGCATAGCCCATTTGGGCTATCGCATGATTTAAGTTCCTCCACTGTGGAAGCCAATAGCCTATTGGTTTCTATGGGTTTTGATGCCATTAATTTTGAGTCATTACTCAAAATTTCAGGATTGACGGCTGAAGCACTATCATCCATGCTTATGCTGTTGGAATTAGAAGGAAAAATAACAAGCTTGGCAGGTGGACAATATCAACGTTTAGTATGAATATAAATTGATCGGGGGACGTTATGTTTGAAGTGCTGGTTTTTATGTTTGAAAACTATTTTGCCAATCACGCGCTACCAGATGACGAGGTGATGGAACAGGAGCTATCGGCCGCCGGTTTTGAGCAAAACGATATTTTAGGGGCTTTCGGTTGGTTTCAGGAAATGAAATCCATGCTCACCATGACAGATGCGCACTATGCGCACTCGTTGTCTGCCATTCGGATTTTCACTGAAAACGAGCTCAATAAAATTAATGCAGAAAGCATTGGGTTTATCATATTCCTGCAACAAGCCAATGTTATCAATGATGTAGAGCGCGACTTGATTATTGATCGTGCCATGGCACTGAAACAAGCTGAAATTCGTATCGAAGAAACGCGCTGGATTACCATGATGGCCTTATGGAACAAGGGGCGCGAGAAAGATTACCTTTTTGTAGAAGATGCTTTATTTAACCCACGTGGATTAACAATGCAATAAATTGCGTTTAAGGTTTCACTGCTTTCAGACTTATATTATTAATAATGGTTGAAATGGTTCCCGCTTGGTTGAGCGTATAAAAGTGTAGGCTGGGTACG
>JBQTJZ010000229.1:0-2735 GCA_052386615.1 Methylophilaceae bacterium | reverse complement strand
GCTTAAGCTTCTTAGACCAATCAGCCGATCTGCAACAAAAGCAACATTAGGAATTACACTTTCACCAATGAGCAATAGCCGTGTACTAGAGGTAATCTGCGTGAATGTATTTTCCAGCAATTGTGCTAAATCGTTAATGGCATACAACACACCACGCACATTAGATACTCCTAAAAACCAAGGCTTAACCAGCGGCACAGCCTGAATATCAACCACGGGCAAAGTTTCGCTGATATCCTTAAGATCCACCAGCACATTTTTACCTCCTATCACTACACCCAAGTAACTAGATGAGGTCTCTGCCTCGGCATTCTTAACTTTCTCCAGCCTCTCTAGAATACTCTTTTGGTATTCGCGTAACTGTATCCCTTTAGCCATGGTTACACCCTAATGTTAAAATTGCTCACGCCTTACAATTTAGCAATCAATGCCTGCAAATCGGCCTTAGAAATGGGTTTTTGCATACAATCTTTTGCCCCCATTTTTGATGCCCATGAGTGATCGGTTACTTGTAGTTTACCAGAGCAAAGAATCACTGGAATAGCGGAAGTTGCAGGATCTTTACTCAGTGAGCGTGTCGCTTGAAAGCCACTCAAGCCCGTCATAATAATATCCATGATGATGAGATCTGGCATAATACCCGCTGCTTTTTCCACACAAGCTTCGCCGCTTTCCAGCCCAACTACTTGGTAACCTTCAGCCTCCAGCAGTTCAGTTAAATAAAAGCGGTCTGTTGATGAGTCGTCTACAATCAGTACTTTACTAATAGCCATTAGGCATCTCCTAAATCCTTATCTTAATGTGTGCTGAATCTGTGTTGTTATTTTGCATAATTGTTCACCGTTTCCACCAAACTTTCTTGTGTAAACGGTTTAGTAAGGTATTGATCCGACCCCGCCATGCGACCTCGCGCCCGATCAAACAAGCCATCTTTACTGGAAAGCATAATCACTGGAGTGGATTTGAAACGGGCATTACGCTTAATGAGCGCGCAGGTTTGATACCCATCAAGGCGTGGCATCATAATATCTACAAAAATAACCTGAGGATGTTGATCCGCAATTTTGGCTAACGCATCAAAACCATCTTCCGCCAAAATGACCTCGCAGCCAGCCGCCTTAAGGAATAGCTCCGCACTACGACGTATCGTATTGCTATCATCAATCACCATTACCTTAGTACCAGCAATATTAGCTTGAGCTTGCGCCACTTTATATTCCCCTAAGTTATAAAACTACTACATCGTATAACTAAAATATAGCCAAAATTAGCAATTGATTTACATTAAGTATATCGTACACTCAAAATAATACAAATAAAGCTTTACTTTATAATACCTATTTTGTAATAATTTGCAATACCTTATGATATATTTGTGATAAGGTACTTTAATAATATAAAATAAAAACAAGAAGTATTATTAGTTTTAAGTAACCATGCTCAAATTTCTTGTGTGTGTAACTTCTTAAAAAGGTAATTAAAATGATCATTGCTCAGGAATCTGTAGATTCAAGGTCGGCACTAAAAGATTTGCCAGGAATGTCACCATTAGCTTCTGCCAACTTGGTGCTGGTATTTGGATCGGTCAAAAGGTTTAATGAAGGTAGATTACAAAGTACGCTTAAGTCACGCTATCCGGTAGCGCAAATCGTAGGCTGTACCACCTCGGGTGAAATCAGCCCTGGTGGCGTTTATGATGACAGCATTCAAATCACCGCGATTCAATGGCAAAAAGTAATGCAACGTGTTGCTCAAGCCAAATCATCCAGTATGCAAGATTCGTTTGATACTGCAGTTGGCTTGGCTAGACAGCTTAAAGCTGATAGTTTGCGCACGGTGCTGGTGATTGCAGATGGCCTGAATACCAATGGCTCGGAGCTACTTAGTGGCTTTCAATCGATATTGGGCGAAGTGCCCATTATAGGTGGGCTAGCAGGAGATAGCGCTACATTCACGCAAACGTTGCAACTCTTTAACGATAGCATTTCCGACCATATGGTGATTGCGGTTGGCTTGTATGGTGATGCCTTGGTGAGTTCCAGCGGTGCATTAGGTGGCTGGAGACCTTATGGCCCGCCACGTAAAGTAACCAAATCTGCTAAAAACGTAGTGTATGAGCTCGACGACAAACCTGCGCTACCCCTTTACAGGATGTATATCGGTGAAGCTTTCGCAAAAGGCTTACCTGGCACCGGCTTAAAATTCCCACTCGCTGTGATTGAGGATGGCAAGCGTGACGTAGAGAAAATCCGCACGCTGGGTGGGTTTAATACTTCGGATAATAGTTTGACTTTTTTCGGTAATGTGGAAGAGGGTTCGACGGTACGCTTATGTCAAACTAACCATGACAGACTGGTGGAAGGGGCTGGTGCCGCTGCGCATTTAGTGCTAGATGGGCTAAGCGAGCATAAAACCAACCAAACAGGCTTGGCATTGTGTGTCAGCTGCGTTGGGCGCAAACTGGTAATGTCCGAGCAAGTGGTGGACGAGGTTAAGCTAGTGCGACAAATTTTAGGGCCTCAAACCAGCATTACCGGTTTCTATTCTTATGGCGAACTAGCGCCACGTCCAAATACCTCGGACAGCGTATTGCATAACCAAACCATGACAATAGGCTATTTAAGCGAAAAAATTTAACCCATTTTTTAGGTTTTTTGCAGTTCCAAAAAAGCACCTGTTCTAATCAGGTGCTTTTTGTTTTATGATAGTACATAAGTTAATAAAAAATTCATTAC
>JBQTJZ010000228.1:0-7411 GCA_052386615.1 Methylophilaceae bacterium | reverse complement strand
GGAACCAGCTTCACGCTGCCCCACTTGTCTGGACAAGTTCTAGACCATTAGCTACTAGCCGATTATTTCCTATTTCAACCAATGGTGCAATGTTATTTGGGGCGATTCCGTTGGAGGGTAATGGTATTGAATATAGTGTTTATGCAGAAGTTGTAAAAGATCAGCATCGGGACGGTGATGAGATTCTATTCAAAGATGTGCATGGTGCACGTCTTGAGCTTACAGGCAATACCAATATTGGGTTTTCGGTACTTGAGTTTAAAGAGCGTATTGTAAATACGCCACAATTCAGAATGGTTGGGCTAGATTTTTTAACGCATTATAAGAGTTGGGAGTTTAGTGGTGAGGCTTTTCAGCGGTTTTATACAAATGGTCATGATGGGGGTAGCGGCGCCTATTTGCAGGCAGTTGCCCCTTTAGGGAATCAATGGTTTGCCATTGGCAGATTAGAAACCTTTCAACGTCCGGAAGAAGGCTCAAGCCAACGTTGGCTGTTAGGTACAGCTTGGCGCGTCACCCCTAATCACATTTTTAAAATGGAGTTGGTAGGTGGTGATGAAGCACGTGAGGAATCTCCCAAAGGTTTCTTAGCATCTTTTGCGATACTGTTCTAATGCGTTATTACACAATACTTTTAGTCATGATACTAGGGATGGTGAGTGCCGTCATACCCATAATAAGTCATGCTGATAGCGGCGGTGTGCTGGCTATTATTGTGCAACCCGAACATGGCGGAAAAATTCTAAACAAGAGTGAATTGGCTCTTATTTTTTGGCGTAAAAAATTGTATTGGGCTAGTGGCAAACGAATTAGGCCAGTTAATTTTCCTGCGGATAATTTAATGAGAAATCAATTTTCAAAACGCATCCTTAACAGCCTGCCAGAAACACAAACAGATTACTGGAACGGGCTGTATTATCACGGGGTGTCGCCCCCGCACGTTGTGTATTCAGCAGAAGCTATGATACGCTTTGTTGCCGAAACCACAGGCAGTATCGGCTATTTGCCTGCTTGTGAGGCAGATTCGCGTGTAAAAATATTGGTTTGGATTAGCAGTGAAGGTGATTTCTTAAACGAAGCACCGCATTGTGAATAAATTTTAATTGCCTGCAAATTTTGTATACTTTTTTTGCATGATTCATTAAAAAATCATGCAAAAAAAGTATACAAAATTTGCAGGGCCTACGGCCTGTCTTGCTACTGTGGAATTTATTTTAACAAAAAATAAATATAAATCAGTTAGTTAAAAAAATTAAATTCTCTATTTGTTTTAAATAAAGCCTATTCTTTTATTGGCATAAGCCTTGCACTCTTGTAAGCAACTTACAGGAGCGCAAAATGCATGCACTAACACAAATAATTTCTCAACAAGCTACTGATCCCTGCAAAAACAAGCATCAAGCCAAACACAAAGATGCAAGTATTTTGTTGTGCGGTGAACAGCCTGTTGTCGCTGCCATTGTTCAGCCAAAGGCAGCAGAGCGTGCTGAACTAGAAAGCTTTGTGCGTCAGATGTTTTACAAAGTGCACAAAGCAGATATTACGCATTTTATGCCGAAATTATTAAGTCTACGTGATTCGAACCAACAGTTGCGTGCAGTGTGTGGTCTGCGGCATGCACATGAAGAGCGTTTGTTTCTTGAGCATTATTTTGACGCCCCGATTGAGCAAATACTGTCCGATAAAACCGCTACAAAAGTTAGTCGTGATGAGATATTAGAAATTGGTAATCTTGCCATTTTAGAACCAGCATGTATAAGAAGTTTACTGGCAAGTATTAGTGTTTATTTGCATAGCACAGATGCAAAATGGGCGGTTTTCACCGGCATCACTACATTACGTAATGCGTTAAACAAGCTGAATATGCCACTGCACATGCTTGGCGAGGCAAAAATAATCTGTTTACCAACCAATGAGCGGGTTACTTGGGGTACTTACTATGAGGAGCGCCCGCAAATAATGGCGATATGCCGAATGCAACATGGGACAATCCTTGATTAAGTCAGCGCTCGCACACCATAGTAGCACTCAACCGAACAAAATTGCATTGCAGGGGGAGCAAACCAGCTTTACTTATGCTCAACTTGAGGCTGAGTTAACAAAAATCAGTGCGCAACTGAATGGATGTAAACTTCGCGTACTAGGCATATTTATGGAAAGCTCGCCCGCATGGGCAATATTGGACCTTGCAGCGATATGGGCTAGTATTCCTGTCGTGCCACTGCCTTTATTCTTCTCCGCGGCGCAAATCTGCCATGCCATCAGTAATGCAGGTATTGATATTGTGATGACGGATCAGCCGCTGTATCTAGAGCAATTGTTGAGTGCGCAAAAAATTAATATTTTAAATAAGCAACATTATTTGATAAGCGATCGAATTGTCGCTCAATTTACTTTACAAGCTATTCCAGCTACTCTGTTGCCACCAAATACTGCGAAAATTACTTACACCTCTGGCACCACAGGTCAACCTAAAGGTGTTTGTTTGAGTTTGCAAACCATAGAAAGAGTGGTTTTGTCTTTATTGCAGGCCACTGAGGCTAAATCTTCAGATTGTCATCTCAGCATTCTGCCACTCTCTACCTTGTTAGAAAACCTAGCAGGATTATATCTACCGTTAGTAGCAGGAGCTAGCATTCTTCTACCAGCAAAGAGCGTTGGGTTTGCTGGCACAACAGGTGTTAATGCACAGAATTTCATACAAGCGATATTAAACCGTCAAACCAGTTCTATCATACTTACGCCTGAACTTTTAAACCTGCTTATAACTGCCCTGGAAGAAAAATATACCAAACCAAGGCATTTAAGATTTATCGCTGTGGGCGGCGCTAGCGTTTCACCGCAGCTGCTGCAACGTGCAGAAGTGCTTGGTTTGCCCGTGTTTGAAGGTTATGGTCTTTCCGAATGTGCTTCTGTAGTAGCACTAAATACGTTGCATGCTAGAAAAGTCGGTAGCGTGGGTAAACCGTTAGCGCATATTGAAATTCGTATCGCACACGATGATGAAATTCTTATACGAGGCGCAAATTTACTTGCATATGCGGGTGAACAGCCATATACAAACCGCGGTTTTTTCCCTACAGGAGATATCGGATATCTCGATAGCGCAGGGTTTTTACATATTTCAGGCCGTAAAAAGAATATTTTTATTACATCTTATGGACGAAATATTTCACCGGAATGGGTAGAGCGCGAACTCATACTGGCAGCGCCTATTAAGCAAGCAGCCCTGTTTGGCGAATCTAAACCATGGAACACCGCTGTGATTTTTCCAACAGTTGGTGCAACTAAAAAAGGAATACAAACTGCAATTGATGTAGTCAATAAAACTTTGCCAAGCTATGCCAGAGTAGTTGAATGGGTGTACGCAGCTAGACCATTTAGCCTGCAAAACGGTCAACTCACCAGCAATGGGCGCCTGCGCCGTGATGCGATTTGGCAACAATACCATAGCGTTATTAACCCACTATATCGGGAATCGAAACATGTTGTTCTATAACATTTTACTTAGTGCTACCGAGCAAGAGCGCAAGTTACTTTTTAGTTTACCTATCATTCAGGCAGGGGCTAAAGGTGAAATAAGTCTGGATGCCTATATTGCTTTTTTAACTGAAGCTTATCACCACGTTAAACACACTGTGCCGCTACTGATGTTATGTGGCGCCCGCCTGCCAGAGCGCTATGAATGGCTGCGCGAAGCGGTAGCTGAATACATAAAAGAAGAGTTAGGTCACCAAGAATGGATATTAAATGATATTGCGGTTTGTACAGCTGATGCGGAGGCGGTGCGTCATGGGCAGCCAAGGCAGGCCACGGAACTAATGGTAGCTTATGCTTATGACATGATTAATCGCGTAAATCCAATTGGTTTTTTTGGTATGGTATTAGTGCTAGAAGGGGCCAGTGTAGCACTAGCAACACAAGCAGGTGGTGCGATTCAGAAAACTTTGGGGTTAAGCCACAAAGCTTTTAGTTATCTCAACTCACATGGCGCTTTAGATGCCGGGCATACAGATTTTTATGCCGATATTGTGAGCAAAATTGAAAGCGAAGCCGATCGCATGCAGTTGATTAGCGCTGCCAAACATTTCTATAAGCTTTATGGCGATATTTTTCGAGATTTAGGCGAGCGCTTTCTTGCCGAAAAGGCAACCACATGAATTTAAATGGTAAGCGTATTTTGCTCACTGGTGCGGCTGGCGGCTTAGGTCAGGTCCTAGCAATGAGCTTAATTGCACAAGGTGCAAAACTAGCGCTGGTAGATCGCAATGCACAAATCTTAACTACACTTTGTATGCGCTTGGCGCAAACAGGCAGCGCAACAGTAATTGTTAATAACTTTCAAAGTGAAAGCGCCTCTGAGGATGTGGTTGCACAAGCTGTCAGTAGTTTGGGTTCAGTAGATATGCTCATCAACTGCGCTGGCGTGCTCGATTTTACCAAATTCTCTGCACAAACCCCCTCACATATTATGCAAATGATGCATATCAACTCGGTAGTGCCAATGCAGCTTACACGCGCTTTGTTACCTAAACTGCTTGAGAAAAATACAGGGCATATTGTAAATATTGGTTCTATTTTTGGCTCGATAGGTTTTCCGCATTACGCCACTTATAGTGCCAGCAAATTTGCGCTGCGTGGTTTCTCTCAAGCTTTGCGACGAGAGCTGTTTGATAGCAATATCAAAGTGACCTACATTGCTCCGCGCGCCATCAAAACAAAAATTAATAATGAAGCGTCATCACAGATGATGGCTGCCACAAAAACCGCTATAGACCATCCAGAGCAAGTTGCACAAGCCATTATAAAAGCCATACAACAACAAAAGGCAGAGTATTACATCGGTCAACCAGAATCCTTTTTTGCATGGATCAATAGCGTATTACCTAGTCTTGTGAGTTTTGGTTTAAGAAAATCGACATTGATTGCACGTGAATTTCTTAAATAATCAAAAAAAGAGGAGAACCATAACATGAATAAAGTCAATGCAATACTCAGTAGCTTAGTGCTATGCATAGGTATTTACACACACCCTGTGATGGCAGATGAAGAACTAGATGGAGATATAGCTAGCTTACAGAACGATTGGGCAAATGCCAACTATAACACTGCTAAAGATGCACAAGAGGCTGCGTTTAAAACGCTGGCAGAAAATGCACAACAACTCAGTATAAAACATGCTAAAGCGCCAGAGGCCCTGATTTGGGAGGCGATTGTCAATGCAGGGTACGCCAAAGCCAAGGGTGGGATAGGCGCCCTTAAATTTGCAGAAAAAGCGCGCGATTTATTGTTTGCTGCTGAGAAAATTAACCCAGAATCTTTGCAAGGTTCTGTCTACACCAGCTTAGGCTCCTTATTCTACAAAGTGCCGGGCTGGCCGATTGGCTTTGGTGACAAAAAGAAAGCTAAAGTTTATTTGGAAAAAGCACTCAAAATTAATCCTACAGGCATAGACCCTAATTTTTTCTATGCTGATTTTTTAAGTGAGCGGGGGGAATATGCCCAAGCAATTGAGTATTATAAAAAATCGCTGACCGCACCCGCCAGACTCGGTCGTGAAGTCGCTGATTCTGGGCGTAGAGCAGAGGCCGAAGTGGGTCTAAAAGTAGCACAAAGCAAGCTCTAGTTAATAAAGCCTTGTCTAATTTTTGTGAGCTATTTATCTATAGCCAAGACCTCACACATCACTAAATCATCCAAAGAAAAACTTATGAATCAATCAAAATCATCTCGCCTAGAGCCATCCATCATGTGGTCATATCTATTGTTTTGGTATCTCACTGGCATCACACAATTATTATTACTGGTATCAGGAACTACATCGACAGAAGGATTTAAGGACGCGACAATTACTGCTTTTTTATGGCTTATCCCCATTTTTCTTTTTCCAACACAAGCTAGAAAAATATCCGGGGGATTGGCACTGCTGATATGGCTACTTGCATTGCCTGGATTTGGTTACTTTCTTATTTATCGTCAAGAACTTACTCAGAGCTTAATGTTTATTATTTTTGAATCGAACAAATCAGAATCAGCTGAATACTTTCAAAACTATTTTTCATTTCTCATTTTGATTGGATTCATTATTTTCACACTGACACCAGTTTATCTGTGGTCAAAAATAAAATCTGTTGCGATTGAAACCAAAACTGCGTATTTGGCATGCTTAATTATTATTTCTTTCGTGTTTTTATCACCTGTGTTGAAAGCAGTCAAACGAAATGATATTAATCAGGCTTATAAAAGCATTAACACCCACTTGGGTGTTGCTCCACCATGGCAATTAGGTTTTGGTTATCTTAACTACACAAAAGCGTTAGATGAGGTTGAGAATAATTTATTGCACTTTAATAAAATTCCACCATTGAACCATTTAAAAGAAGCCGAGAAACCATTACCTACCACCGTGGTAATTGTCATTGGCGAATCTACCACGCGCACACATATGGGCTTGTATGACTATCATCGCAACACCAATCCAAAACTGAGCAGCATTAAGAATGAGCTCACGGTTTTTAATAATGTGTTTGCTTCACGGCCTAATACAATCGAGAGTTTAGAACAAGTACTTACTTTTGCTGACCAAGAGCATCCTGATTGGTATAAAACCAAACCTTCTGTATTGACAATGATGAAGCAAGCAGGCTATAGAACTTATTGGATTAGTAATCAGCAAACACTTACAGCTAGAAACACTATGCTGACCACGTTTGCCAAACAAGCGGATGAGCAAATTTTTTTGAATAATGCCAAAAGTCAGAATGCTTATAGTTTTGATGAAAAGGTATTGGCTCCTTACTCAGATAAACTGAACAATCCTCATAAGAAAAAACTAATCGTTGTTCATTTAATCGGCACTCACATGAAATATGCATTCCGATACCCTGCAGCTTTTAACTATTATAAAAACGGTAAAGACTTACTAGGCGGATTACCTGATGATAAGGTTGAAGATATCAACGAGTATGACAATGCAGTGCGCTATAACGACCGTATTGTATTCGAATTGATTAATCGCCTAAAGCAAAAAAATCAACATAGTCTGCTGTTTTATTTTTCGGACCACGGTGAAGATGTTTATGATTCAAAACCGCATGATTTCAAAGGTAGAAATGAAGGAAATCCGACTTATCCAATGTATGCAGTGCCATTCATTGTGTGGCATTCCAATGATTGGATTACACGAGAAAAACTAACCGATCCACAGATAGTTAATCGTCAATATGACAATGCAGATTTTATTTATACCCTTTCTGATTTAGTTGGCTTAAGCTACATCGGATATTTACAACATGAAAGAATTGTAAGTCATTCGTTTGCTGAGGATGACAATGTTGATGGGGATCCCTAAGGTAAATCCCTACAGCAAATAACAGGTACAAAAAATATAAAAGAGAACCACCATGACTAT
>JBQTJZ010000227.1:0-29080 GCA_052386615.1 Methylophilaceae bacterium | reverse complement strand
GTACCATGTTAATTACTACTATACTTACTTACTTTGTATTACGCCATAATTGGAAATACCCGCTATGGTTGGCTTTAGGTGCTACGGGTACGTTTATATTACTCGATACATTATTGCTTGCTTCGTGTTCGGTAAAGTTTTTCAAAGGGGGTTGGTTCCCAATTGCACTTGGTGGTGTATTAGTCGTATTAATGTGGACATGGAAACAAGGTCGCGAGATCTTGTTGCAATATATTCATGAAGATGACCCGAAACTGGCCGATTTTGTGAATAATATTAATCAGGAAAAAAGAACTAGGATTGAGCGCACTGCGATATTTTTAAATGCGAATCCAGATACCGTACCACAAGCTTTGTTGCATAACATTAAACATAACCAAGTGCTGCATCAAACTAATTTGATTTTAACGGTTAAGTTTTTAGACGCTCCATCAGTTGCTCACAAACAACGATTACACATCAAAGAAATTGGCTCCGGATTTTGGCAAGTAACCTTGCAGTATGGTTTTATGGAAACGCCGAATATCCCTAAAGCGCTGGAGCAATGTGAAATTGAAGGGGTGAAAATAGATCCTTTCAGTACTTCTTATTTTGTTAGTCGCGAAACCATTGTATCTGGTCCCGGCGGCAAAATGGCTAAATGGCGCGATGATTTATTTGCAGCAATGTCGCGTAACGCTGGCAGCGTCGTCGGCTATTTTAATATCCCCAGCAATAGTGTCATCGAGCTTGGCTCTAGGATACATATTTAAATATCCGTAGTAAACTCTCCCGTTGTATCAGACATAACATCCAGTCGAAAATAGAATGGGGGAAATTAAACACAAATTCCTTACAGGTACTAAGTTCTATTTTGGCGCATTTTTTATGCAATGGTATTAAAATGTATTTAATTGATCTATGATTTTACGTTGCTTATTACCTCTTTGCGGCCAACAAAATGAACGAAGATTACCTTAAAATTAGAATAGCTAAAGGACGTTCAATCGCAATGGGGCCAGGCAAGGCTGATTTGCTCGAACACATTGAAGCGAACGGTTCCATTTCGGCCGCAGCTAAAAAAATGAAGATGTCTTACAGAAGAGCCTGGGAACTGGTAGATATGATGAACAGCAGTTTCACGCAACCACTTGTGAGCACTTCGCCAGGTGGCGCCCATGGTGGTGGAGCGCAGGTCACAGAATTCGGTTTTTTTATACTGAAAAGTTATCGTGATTTAATCTGCAAAACCAATAAAGCCGCCCAATTAGAAATTGGTCAAATTACCTCACACCTTAAAACCCTCGATTAGCTTAATTTAATCCTCCATTTTTACGCTATTCCTGTTTTAATATAGCGCTAGTTATGATTCAATGGGAATAGCGAAATTATCCATTAATCAGATTAAATTATAATAGGGGCAGCCATGCAGACCAATTTAGTTTTTTCAAAATCACTATTATTTTTGGCATTAACGTCCGCGTTTTCAACACCCATTCATGCTGAGGAATCAGACATGGCTTTGCGCATTAAAGAACTAGAAGCAAAAATGCTAATAATGCAGCAGCAACGAGCGGAGCAGGATAAACAGTTGGAATTGATCACCAAAGAATTGGTGGGCATTGAAAACCAATTAAGTCAATCTAAGATTGCTAAAACTGAAGAAAAAGGGAGTAGTAAAGGTGCTCCTGTTTATGCGGCTTTCAAGGACGGCATCACCTTGGAAGATGGTAGTGGCAACTGGAAATTGGCTATTAATGGTCGTATTCAGGGTGATTATCGCAAGTTTTCGCCTGACGTAGATGCAGCAGACACATTTAGTTTACGGCGGGCTCGTCTTGGCGGCACACTGACATTTTACAAAGATTATGTGGCAAGGATAGAGGGCGAATATTCCTCTGCGACCGGCACTAGTCTTACTTATGGGTATATAGATATCAACAAATTTCAGGCAGCTAAATTTCGCTTAGGTCAGTTCAAACCAAATTATGGCTTGGAGCGCGCCATGAGCAGCAATTTTACCGATTTTCAGGAACGTTCTATGGGCGATGCGCTGCTTGGTAGCACTTATGACCGAGGTGTAATGGTGTTTGGATCACCCACTGCCAGCTTTAATTATAGCCTCGCCTATATTAATGGCAGCGGGACAGCAGATGAAAACAATGCTAAAACTGATGGCAAGGATGTGACTGCACGATTAACCGCAAACTTATCCGAGTTACTTTCATGGCAAAACAGTGTTGTGCATTTTGGTGGATTTTATGCGGATGGCAATCAAGGTTCGCGTCGTCAAGCTGGTGCTGTGCCGGCAGGAACAACCGATGCACGTGGCTTGGCATTTTTCCAGACAAATTGTGGGACTAACGCTGCAGGTGCTGTGACTGCAGCGGTAACGGCGGCTTGCGGCGGCTTGTTAAATAATGGCTTTGGCAGTGATGTCACTAGAACAAGATCTGGTTTAGAAGCTGCCCTAGCCTATGGGCCGGTTAAATTGCAAAGCGAATATATCAAAGTGAAATTTGATGGTAGCGATTTTAACCGACAAATTTCAGATTGGGTTGCGAGTGCGGTGTGGAATGTCTCGGGTGAGTCGTTCTCGGATTTCTATAAAGATGGGGTTTTTGGCAGGCTAAGACCAAAAAATAACTATAAAGAGGGAGCAGCAGGCTGGGGAGCATTTCAAGTTGGTTTGCGCTATGACCAATTTGATGGCTCAGATTTTAAGGCAAGCAATGCAGCAGGAACAGGTGTTTTGCTGAACGCTCCTGCATCTACAACAGAAGGTTTATTGGTGGCTACCCATGAGGCAGACTCATGGACTTTAGGTGCTAACTGGATATTAAATCCAAATGTGCGTTTAGTGGCCAATCTAATCAGAACTCGCTATGACACGCCTGTCACTGTACGCGTTAATGGTCAAAATGAAACGCTGGATCATGAAGATGCGCTCACCATACGCGCTCAATTCGATTTTTAATGTTAGTTGAAATAGTTAGGGAAAATAATGGTTAAAGATTATTTAATTAAAATGATAGCTCGCTTAGCACTAGCTTCTATTCTAGGATTTAGCGCAACCGTTACCATAGCAGATTCTAAAATAACGCTATTTGCTGCTGCGAGTTTAACGAACGCAATGACTGATATCGCAAAGCAATACGAAACTGAGCAGTCCGTCAAGATTCAAAGCTCTTTTGCTGCCTCATCTGCTTTAGCTAAGCAAATTGAAAACGGTGCGCCCGCTGATATTTTCATGGCAGCGGATTCTAAATGGATGAATTATTTACAGGAAAAAATGCGTATCGAGGTAAATTCTCGTGTTAATCTTTTAGGCAATAAATTGGTGCTAATAGCTCCCAAAGGCAAGGCTTTTAAAGTGCAACCCGATAAAACGTTCAATTTTGCCAACGCCTTTTATGGTAAGTTATGTACGGGCGAGATTGAATCTGTTCCAGTAGGCATTTATGCGAAACAGTCTCTCATTGCACTCAATTGGTGGGACTCAGTAAAATCGCGCATCGTTGGCACCCAAGACGTACGAGCTGCATTAGTATTCGTAGAACGAGGTGAATGCGATGTTGGCATTGTGTATGAAACTGATGCAAAAGTTTCTAGCAAAGTTGAAATAATAGCCACCTTCCCAGAAACAACGCATGATGCTATTGTCTACCCCATCGCGCTGGTGCAAGACGCAAAACCTGTTGCAAGAGATTTTTTTCAGTATCTAAAATCTGACCAAGCAAAAGCCATATTAACGCAAGACGGTTGTAGGTTCATGTTAAATTAACGGTCATAATGGATTTACTAAACTTCACCCCAGCAGAAACAACTGCCCTGCTATTGTCTATCAAAGTAGCGTTCTGGTGCACGCTGGTAATCTGTGTTCCAGGAATATTCGTCGCGTGGCTATTGGCAAAAAAATCATTCTTTGGAAAATCTTTGCTTGATAGTTTGGTACATCTGCCGCTGGTGCTGCCGCCTGTAGTGCCAGGTTTTTTATTGCTATTATTGCTGGGTAACCAGGGGCTAATCGGCAAATACCTGGTTGAACATTGGGGTATCAGCACCGCGTTTACTTGGTTTGGCGCGGTCATCGCATCTTCAGTCATGGCCTTTCCTTTAATGGTTCGCGCAACCAGATTGGCTATCAGCCATGTCGATGCAAAACTAGAAACTGCAGCACAATCTCTAGGCGCACACCCCTTAAGAGTGTTCTTTACAATAACCTTGCCTCTTTCACTGCCAGGTATTTTAACGGGTTTAATTTTAGCTTTTAGCCGTAGCTTAGGGGAGTTTGGTGCAACCATTACTTTTGTAGGTAATATTGAGGGTGAAACCAGAACTTTACCACTTGCCATTTATACCTATACTCAAATACCAAGTGGCGACCTGCCAGCGATGCGATTGGTTATTTTAAGTGTCGCACTGGCGCTAGGTGCACTGATGGTTAGTGAATACTTGGAACGAAAGTCTCGCGAGGCGCAAGGACTCGGTTTAAATGATTGAAATTAATATTCATTTTCATCGCAAAAATTTTACACTCGATGCAAATCTAAATTTGCCAGCACGTGTCACTGGCTTGTTTGGTCCATCAGGCTCTGGGAAAAGCACGCTCCTCAGCATTCTGGCTGGCTTAATTAAACCAGACGCTGGTCGGTTAATGGTAGACGGCGAGTGCCTATTTGATAGCCAAGCCAACATTAATATTCCAATCCACCATCGTCGAATTGGCTTGGTTTTTCAAGAGGGTCGCCTATTCCCTCATTTTACGGTGCAACATAATCTAACTTATGGCCTAAGCTTGCTCGAAGCGCAACAACAAAGATTTGGTTTTAATCAAATTGTGGCATTGTTGGAAATCGGTCATTTATTAAAACAGCGTCCGCACCAGCTTTCCGGTGGTGAGAAGCAGCGCGTCGCTATCGGAAGAGCTCTGCTTAGTTCTCCCCGCTTGCTTTTGCTGGATGAGCCGCTAGCCTCTTTAGATGAAAGACTCAAAAATCAAATTCTGCCGTTCCTAAAAAAAATGGCGGAAGAAATTGATATCCCCATGATTTATATCAGCCATTCCCTCGATGAAATACAGCAAATTACAGAAAATATTGCATTCATCGATCAAGGTAAAATTTGTGGTTATCATTAAAACGCATGGCTCTATTGGCTTAGACAATGGACACCGCTTAAGATCTGTTTGTTCGCTATTCTAATCTTTCATTTCCTGTGTAAAATAGGAATAAATTAGGATTTACCATGAAAAATTACTCAGATATTGAAGCAAGCGAATTAGTCAATTTAATCACCTTACCAAAAGTAATGCTGGTTGATGTACGTAACGCTGACGAAGTGGCACGTGGAATTATCCCTGGCGCCATTCATATTCAACTTTCTATGCTGCCTTTACATTATGAAAGACTCACGTCTGCAAATACTGTGGTGTTTTACTGCCATAGCGGCATACGTTCTGCTCATGCCGCCGACTTTGCCATTAGTAAAGGTTTAAGCAATGTACACAACCTTGCCGGCGGTATAGTGGCTTGGGACAAGGCTGGTTATACATTAGAACAAGCTTAATTGATTGTAGTCAAGGATAAAAATGGAATTTGATAAAGAAGTTGATGCGCGTAATCTCAATTGTCCGCTCCCTATTTTGCGTTGCAAGAAAGGGTTAAACGACATGGCGGCAGGTGAAACTTTAAAAATTATTGCCACAGACCCAGGCGCTGTTAAGGATTTTCAGGCTTTTTGCAAACAGACTGGTCATGAGTTATTGCAGCTGGACGAAACTGAAAATTTATTCACGTTTTATATTAAAAAACGCAACGATTAAGCATTATGTCGAAAAAACTCGCTCTCATTGCCTCTAAAGGTACACTTGATTGGGCGTATCCGCCTTTTATTTTAGCTTCTACCGCCGCAGCGCTAGATTACCAAGTACAGATTTTCTTCACTTTTTATGGGCTTACATTGCTTAAAAAAGATTTAAGCGAGATGAAAGTTTCCCCACTGGGCAACCCTGCCATGCCCATGCCAGTCCCCATGCCCAATTTGGTGCAAATGCTGCCGGGCATGGAAAGCATGGCCACCATGATGATGAAGCAGAAAATTGCCAGTAAAGGCGTGGCCAGTATTGAAGATTTACGTAGCGCATGTATTGAAAGCGGCGTGAAGCTGATTGCCTGCCAAATGACGGTGGATTTATTTGACTTCAAAAAGACAGATTTTATAAGTGAAATTGAGTTTGGCGGTGCGGCGACGTTCTTTCAGTTTGCCGGTGAATCAGACGTCAATCTCTTTATTTAGCAGCTTCTGCTAAGGCTTTTACAAACACCTCAATATCCCACTCGCAGCCACCACAGCCGGTTTTGGCGCCGGTCCAGCGGGAAATTGCGTCAATATCTTTGCCTTGCATGAATAAATCACAAATCTGCCCGCGGGTGTTACCGCTACAAGCACACATCACTTCATCAGCAATATTTTTGTGAGTATCGCTCATGCCAATTTTGAGAGCTATAGCCTCTTTTTCTCTTCTGCTCGCTCACGTGCCCTAGCAAATAAGTGGATCAAAAGCGGCAGCATGAGTAGTACACCGATGATAATGAGTACCAAACCCTCTTCAGCAAATTGAAGCGCTGACGGCAACTCAAAAGCGCCGAACTTTATTGCAAGGCCAAGCCCAACCAAAATACTCCCAATGCCATCTAGCAATAACAACCCCAGTGGAAGTTTGAATCCTTGCTTATCAAGCATGTTTGCCTCTTAGTGTTGAAATACATCGGATGACTGAAAAAATAGCTTTTTGACAGCCCGCTATAATGTCTTATTCTGCCTCAATCTGGAGTGATCCATTGCGGATTCCAAGCTATTTCCCATAGATGGCCACTGGGGTCTTGAAAGTAACCTCCGTAACCACCCCAAAAAGTCTCTTGAGCAGACTTTAAGATCACAGCCCCAGCATTCTTTGCCTGATCCATAACCTGATCGACTTCCGCTTTTGAAGAAACAATGTGACCGATGCTAAACTCCAAGGCACTTGCATTACCTAAGGGCAGGCCTGAATCTTTTGAAAGACTTTTGCGCGGGTAGAGCGCGAGCTTAAGATTTGCTTGCAAAGCAAAAAAAGCAACCGCTCCATAGTCAAATTCCTTTCCTATGACCCCCTCTGTCGCAAGACCAAGACCATCACGATAAAAGCGTATGGACTCTTCTAGGTCATCGACACCGAGTGTAACAAGGCTAATCCTTGGTTTCATGTAATATCTCCTAAGGCCTAAGCTAGCTTAGCCAGTTGTACCTCGAGCTTTTGTAAATTCATGCTGAAGTCTGCCACGCGTGCTTTTTCTTGTGCAACCACTGCCACTGGCGCACGCGCCACGAAGCTTTCGTTATTGAGCTTACCATTCGCTTTAGCAATTTCACCTTGTAAACGCGCAATCTCTTTGCCCAAGCGCTCTCTTTCTGCGGCAGCATCAATCTCCACTTTTAGCATCAGTTTGAAATCATCTACCAACATCACCGGCGCATCAGCCTTTGGCAGTTCTGCCATAATCGCGACATCTTCCAACTTAGCGAGCGCTTTTAGGTAGGGTGCGTACTTGCCGAGTTTTTCAGCATCTCCCGCCGCAATCAATGGCACGCGCGCTGCCGGTGAGATGCCCATTTCACCACGTAAACTTCGGCATGCATCCACCATTTGTTTTAATTGCGCAATCCAAATTTCAGACGCTGCATCAAGCTTATCCGGCTGCGCTTTTGGATAGGGTTGCAACATAATGCTGGGTTTATCAACACCTGTCATTGGCGCGCATGTCATTGGATAAATCGTCTGCCAAATTTCTTCAGTAATAAACGGCATCATCGGGTGCGCTAAACGTAATATAGTTTCTAAAACTCTTAACAAAGTACGCCGTGTGGCGCGCTTCTCGGCATCGTCCCCGTTCTGAATTTGCACTTTGGCTAACTCTAAATACCAATCGAAATATTCATCCCACACAAACTCATAAATCGCTTTTGCAGCAAGGTCAAATCGATAGTCAGTAAAGGCTTTTTCTACGTCCGCTTCTGTACGTTGCAATATGCTCACAATCCAACGGTCAGCTTGGCTAAATTTACGTCCGCCTTCACCACAACTGGCGACATCAAAGCCGTTGTCTTGGGGCGTTCCATCTTCTTTTTGTGTATTCATCAACACAAAGCGTGTCGCATTCCACAATTTATTACAAAAATTGCGATAGCCATCACAGCGTTGCAAATCAAACTTAATATCACGACCCGGCGAAGCGAGTGCCGCAAAGGTAAACCTTAAAGCATCCGTCCCGTAAGCGGCAATTCCTTCAGGAAATTCTTTACGCGTCCGCTTCTCGATTTTTTCTGCATCTTTTGGGTTCATTAACCCTGTAGTGCGCTTTTTGATTAAATCTTCCAAGCCAATGCCGTCGATTAAATCTATCGGGTCTAGCACGTTGCCTTTTGATTTAGACATTTTTTGGCCTTCGGCATCACGTATCAAGCCATGCACATACACATGTTTGAATGGTATTTTGCCGGTGATGTGTTTAGTCATCATCACCATGCGCGCTACCCAAAAGAAAATGATATCGAAGCCCGTCACCAGCACGGAAGAAGGCAAATATTGCTGTAAAGCTTGATTTTGTGCGTCAATCGCAGCGTCGCCTGTCCAATCCAAAGTAGAGAATGGCCAGAGCGCAGATGAATACCAAGTATCCAGCACATCATCATCACGCTTTAAGTTACCTGTGTAGCCGTCTTTCGCGGCGAGTGTTTTGGCTTCTGTTTCATCATGCGCCACATATACTTTTCCAACATCTGAATACCAAGCGGGGATTTGATGCCCCCACCACAGTTGACGCGAGATACACCAATCCTGAATATTATTCAGCCACTGATTGTAAGTGTTCACCCAATTTTCAGGATAAAACTTGATTTCGCCGTTAGCCACGACTTCCAGCGCTTTTTCGGTAATGCTCTTACCATCTGCGGCGGGCTTGCTCATTGCTACAAACCATTGGTCAGTCAGCATAGGTTCAATCACCACACCAGTGCGGTCACCGCGCGGCACTTTGAGTTTGTGTTTTTCGGTTTCGACTAAGTAACCCTGAGCCTCAAGGTCAATAACAATTAGCTTACGGGCATCAAAGCGATCCTTACCTTGATACGCTTCTGGAATTCCCAAATCAATGGCTAGTGGATTATTACTACTTAGCTTACCCACCTTACCGCCAGTTGGCAATTCTGCGATGTAGTTGAATACCAGTTCACCACCAGCTTTAATGTTGTTATCAATAACTTTTCCATCAAGCTTCAAAACATTGAACATTGGAAGCTTGTGACGCTGGCCTACCGCATAGTCGTTAAAGTCATGCGCAGGCGTCACTTTCACCACACCCGTACCGAATTCCTTATCGACATAATCATCTTCAATGATTTGAATTGGGCGCTCACACAAAGGTAGTTTTACAAATTTACCTACTAAGTGTTTATAGCGTTCATCTTCTGGATGCACCATCACCGCCACGTCACCCAGCATGGTTTCTGGGCGGGTTGTCGCAACAGTTAAATGCGTGAGTCCTTTAACTGTATCTGGCTCAACTAACGGATAGCTGATGTGCCACATAAAGCCATCTTCTTCTTCCTGCACCACTTCCAAATCTGAAACAGCGGTGCCTAGTTTCACATCCCAATTTACCAGTCGCTTGCCTCTATAAATCAAGCCTTCGTTGTACAAACGCACGAAAGTCTCAGTCACGGTTTTGTTCAAACCTTCATCCATGGTGAAGCGCTCGCGACTCCAATCTGGTGAAGTTCCAAGCCGGCGCATTTGCTTGGTAATAGTGCCGCCGGAATACTCTTTCCATTCCCATACTTTTTCTAGGAATTTTTCTCGGCCCAAATCATGGCGCGAAACCCCTTGCGCATCCAACTGGCGCTCTACCACGATTTGCGTAGCGATGCCTGCGTGGTCTGTGCCCGGTTGCCATAAGGTATTGTCGCCACGCATACGGTGATAGCGTGTCAGTGCGTCCATCAAGGTTTGATTGAAGCCGTGCCCCATGTGCAGCGTACCAGTGACGTTAGGCGGGGGTAGCAGAATGCAGAAATTATCTTTTTTTGGTTTACTGGCGTCTAAGCCCGCAGCGTAATAGCCTTTGCTCTCCCAAAACGCGTACCATTTACTTTCAATCGCTTTAGGATCGAATGACTTAGCCAACTCTCGAACTGACTTTTTTGGTGGTATGGTTTGCGTGCTCATAACCGCGGATTTTACCACAGCCTAGCCCCGCCTTTACGCTTACTAAAGGCGGCTACGCGAACAAATTTGAAAAACGCTGCCTACTTTTAATCATGACTTACGATAGGCATCCTCACCAAAAAACGCTTCTCCCACTTTATCCCAATAACGAGAAAAACGTTTGAGTCGCTTTTCACTAATATCGGCTTCTATAAACTTGGGTTCAGGTTGCCAATCTGTTTGAAAAGACGCCAATATCGCTTTCAGCTGTAAATTTGGCGTATCCTGCGTGATGAGTTGACCAACTCCGCGCTCTTCCAGTATTGCGCGCGTATCGCCCAACCAGATCTCTACATTCGGCAACTCACTTAAGCAATCTGCGACAAATTGCAAACGTTTGAGTGGCCATTTTGCGTGTAGCATGTCATCAAACACAAAAAACTTAGCCATAGGTTTGCGTAACAATGGATGTGCGGCTGAAAGCATTTCATCGTGCACCAATACAGCAACCGCTTTATGGCTTGAAAATGCTTCTCGATATGGTGCAACAACGCGCTGCACTCTTGCCGGAGTGGCTACTGATTTTGCAAATAATTGCTCATTCAACACCTCATAACTTTGATCAAACGGGCAATTAATTTTGCAGTTTGCACAATATTTTTCGCCCGTATAACGGGCTAAATTTTCTTTATTGAAATAATAGGGTTTAGAGCTAAAAACGGAGGCTACCCACTGCCAAGATAAATGATTCGAGGCTTTATCACCATCTAGCAAATAGTTTTCAAACCAGTCAGCGGCTTCACGCCAATCTATTTTTAACCAATGCACCACGTAAGCGGCAAACCACATGCGTGCATGGTTATGCACATAACCCTCGTGCGTTAAATCACGAATGAATCCATCCATACAAGGCAAACCGGTAATGCCTTGACGGATAAAATCGGGTAATAGTTTATCGCCTAGCGGTACTTTTGGTTCTTCGATATCGCTAAAAATTCCATCCCCAATGTCATACCAAACACGTCGCCAGTAATCGCGCCAAGCAAGCTCGTAAACAAATTTTTGCGCCCCTTCACCGAAACGGGAATGCACACTATCTGCAGCTTCCTTTAGCGCTAAACAGCCATAACGAAAATAGGGTGAGAGCCTGCTCACCGCACCATTAATAAAATGCCGATTGCGATTATATGCCTCAATATCAATGCTGTTTAAGCGTCTAATCGCCTCATGCCGACCGCCGCGCCAATCATCACTTAAAAAAGAGCCGATTGCCTGCGGAAACATGCGTTTCATGTATTGCAGGCGCTCTACGCGGTCAAGTGGAATAGTTAATCTATGAGAATGTGCCATTGATAAAATTTTGCGTTATTCCTTATTCTGCAATCAGTTTACACTTTTTGGCTTTAATCGGGCGAGCTAACGCTAAGGTAACTTAAATAATCATTTATACTAATCATTGTTGCAAAATGGATGACGTGAAAAAAATAGTGCTAAGATATTCCAAGTATTTATACACGACAAGAGGTGAATTATGATTGAAGCGATGTGGATTTGGGGAGCGATTGGGTTGGTATTGCTCGCTGTAGAAATGGCCACGGGTACTTTTTACGTGTTGTGGTTTGCTGTTTCAGCTTTGTGCGTGGGCGTAACTATGTGGTTATTTCCTAATATGCCGCCCGCCATACAATTTGCCATGTTCGCTATCCTCTCGTTTAGCTCGCTCGCCATTTGGAAACTCAACTATAAAAAAACTGAAACGCATTCACGTGTAGGTCAGGCGCAAGGTGAAGAAATTGGACGTATTGGTACCTTAACCAAGGCCTGTGGACCAAACCAAAATGGCACTATACGCTTCACCCAAGGTTTGATGGGTAGCCGTGAATGGCCTGCGATTGCTAACACCGACATGGCAAAAGACACCCAAGCACGCGTGATTGCCGTAGAAGGTAACGCTTTAAGAATTGAACCGCTTTAATGCTAATTTATTTAGGAAAAAATCATGACAGAATTTAGTTTAGTACTCATACTTTTAGCTGTTATCGCCATATTCAAAGGCGTGCGCATTGTGCCACAGGGGGAGGAATGGGTGGTAGAGCGATTGGGTAAATTTGCCGGCGTGCTTAGTCCTGGCCTGCACGTGATTAACCCGGTTTTTAGTCGCGTAAGTTATAAGGTTACTACTAAAGATATTATTTTAGAAATTCCCGAACAAGAAGTCATTACTGCCGATAATGCAGTAATTTTAGCTAATGCTGTCGCTTTTATAAAAGTCAGTAGCATAGAACGTGCTGTGTATGGCATTGAGAATTTCCGCGAAGCCATGCGTAATATGGTGCAAACTAACCTACGCTCGATTATTGGCGGCATGGATTTAAACCATGCACTGACCTCGCGTGACCGTATTAAAGCAGAACTGAAAGGGGCGATTGCGGATGAAGCCCTCGATTGGGGATTAACCGTAAAATCGGTAGAAATTCAAGATATCAAGCCCTCTGCCAACATGCAACACGCCATGGAGCAACAAGCCAGTGCAGAACGTGAACGCGTGGCGGTAGTGACCCGTGCTGAAGGTGATAAACAATCACTGATATTAAATGCAGAAGCACGCTTGGAAGCCGCACGTAAAGATGCTGAAGCACAAATGGTGGCAGCTAAAGCGTCGTCAGAATCGATTAAATTTATTACCGAGGCGGTCAAAGAAAATAACGCTTCTGCTACATTTTTGTTAGGCGATCGCTACATTACTGCATTACAAAAAATATCTGCCTCTGATAACAGCAAAATTGTGGTGATGCCTGGTGATTTAGTGGGCGCCGTCAAAAATCTAATTGGTGGAAAATAATCTAGTTGCCGCAAACCAAGCATTGGGGGTCGCGCGCCAACTTGATGGTGCGCCATTCCATACCAAGTACATCCAACAGCAACAAACGTCCTTGCAAACTATCCCCAATATTCATGATAAGCTTTAAGGCTTCGGCCGCTTGCGTTGTGCCTATCATCCCCACCAGTGGCGAGAACACGCCGTTTTCAGCGCAACGTAATTCTTGATCTTCGCCCATATCGGAAAATAAACAATGGTAACACGGACTATTTTCATGACGAAAATCAAATACAGTTATTTGCCCCTCAAAACGCACCGCCGCACCGGATACTAATGGTTTTTTGCCGGCGAGACACACTCGGTTTAAGGCGTAACGCGTGGCAAAATTATCACTGCAATCAATCACCACATCTACGTCAATTAGCAGCTCTGCCAATTGCGCTTCGGTAGATTTTTTTTGAACCGCCTGCACCACCACCTCAGGATTTATTTCGTACAAGGTGTGTTGTGCCGAAACCGCTTTATTGATGCCGACAGATTCTGTGGTATGAATAATCTGCCGCTGTAAATTGGTTAAATCTACCATATCAAAATCACAAATAGTAAGCTTACCTACGCCCGAAGCGGCTAAATATAAAGCAGCTGGCGAACCCAGCCCCCCCGCGCCAACAATCAAAGCGTGGCTTTGTGTAAGCTTTTCCTGTCCTTCATAACCTACTTGCGGAAGCAATATATGACGGCTGTAACGTAACAGCTGATTGTCGTTCATGCGTTAAGGCAGTCTTCCTGCAGCCACCATACGATTAAACAGAATATTAGGAGACACCCACACCACGACATCATCAAAAGTGCTAGCTTGAACAGTACTCACGAAATCAACATTCGCAGTGTCAACTGTGTCGGCGGTATTATTGCCCGGTCTAGGGTTATCGCGCCCATCCATGTTTGCCAGTTCATCTGCTCCTAGACTAACTGGTACCTGAATTACAGTGCCAGATTCGCCATTATAGCTGCCGTATCCGTTTTTTCCGTGTGACACTATGATGGCAGGAGTATCATTAGCGTTAATAAAGCTACAGGCACTATTTTGGCAAACGCGAAGATTAGCCAAGCTAGACAAAGAGAAACCCGTAGCTGAGTTTGAAAAGTTTGGGTGAACCCGATAACGAAATAAGTTGCCCCAACTGTCTGCCCGTTCTAGCCCTAAAGTAACCCAAGCCAAACGTCCTTCCTGTGACGGACAAACACCAGCGCCATTTCTAACTTCTTCTAATCCATCATTATTCGTATCAGGGCATGGCAAATAGGGTCTACCATCCGTAGTTGCTGCATGACTCAAGGCATAGCCGTAAAGCGCTTCTTTTGCTTCTTCAAGCCGCTTATTCGTTTCCCCATAATTTCTTTGATCAATGTGGGCAGATAGCGGTGTAAGAAAAGCGGCTACTAGCAAACCGATAACCACTAAAACAATAGACATTTCAACCAAGGTAAATCCTTGGTTTTTATTCGTTAAATATAGATATATCTTCATGGGAAGCTAATAGCTCTATCGTTAATTAATGATGTCATTGGCAATGTACGCACGTAAGTATCATCCAATGGTGTCAAATTTTCGTTTTCTAAATAATTCACTTCTTGCGTTCTATTTGCGTTTGTAGCTCGAACCTGCGCGCCCAGGCTAACACTTGAACCTATTAACACGAATTCTTTAGTGCTGGTGGGGGTAACTAATGCATTATTAAGTGTTAAAAACCCCACGCCGCTACAATTTGTGGTGCCTGTCACACATGCTGGGGCCACTGCATAATAGATTACTTCTCGCCAGGCATTCAGCTGAAACCAATTGCTATCTGCTTGTCCACGCAATATGGAAGTTGCATCCCAGGGAGTACTTGGATTGGCTGGTATACGTCCATGTGTTAATGTGCCCTCCGGACAGTTCGGCGATACGATGTTAGCCCCGCCCAAACAGCCAGTATCGTTGAAATTAGCGGGTTGTGGGTAAGATCGTCCTCCCAATGCCGAATAGTAACTCCTTAGATGATTCTTTACCTCTGCCAGCGCTCTAGCTTCCATCACCTGATTCATTTCATTGCGCGTAATGGTGAGTAACTTGTCATTCAGTATGGTTCTGCCCGTACCATCTTTTGCTATACCCATAATGAATCCATTAGTATTACCGTCTGTGAAATTTTGATTATCTTCGCCTAAGGCAACATCAAGGTAATTAACAGCAACATTTTCATTTGCACCATCTCTCACTTGAGAAATGCTATCAGCGCGCACAATAGCCGCCCCGGGCGCTATGAGGACGGCAACTGCGCCGCTACCAATGGTAGTCACTCCATTATTAATAATAGCGCCACTGCTATTTCTAACGGTAATGGTGGCCACGGTATCCGTATTCAGTGGGCGATAACGAGTATTGTATTTATAGCGGCTTGATACTGCGTACCATAATCGCTCACCATCGCCATCTCGTAAATCTGGAAGCGCTAGTGTTCTCCAGGGCAATCTTCCTAGGCGAAAAGCCTGATTGGTGCTGCCCGAGGCATTTCCACAACCAGTTTCAGCGACACCATCATTATTTCTATCTGGGCAAGGCAAGTCGCCGGGTCTGGCACAATTAGTTGCACTTGAACAGCTGCCCAAGTTTACAGATGAAGCATAACCCAACAAGGCCAGCTTAGCCTCGGCTAAAGCTGCAGCGGTTTTTTTGTCTCTTTCATTTTTTATTTCTGTTGAATCTAAAGTTTGAACTGCGTAACCAGTTATTATCAAAGTGAGAAAAAAAACCAGTACTAATAAAGCCAAGCCCCGTTGGTTATGGCGTGTCTTCATCACCAATTCTTCCCGTATCACCTTGTGAGGCATAAGCTCTAGCCTCACGCACTTGGTTATTTTCTGGGTCGTATACCTGCCCTGCCTTTAGCGTAAGACGCTTACCATTAGCGGGCAGTCTAATCGGTACCCGGTTGCCATCTCTGGGCAATTTGCCAACGACCACATCTTTATTGCCGGTATTCTCTTGCAACGCTTTATTGTTAATCCACACGGTACCCTGCTTGCCATCGTTACGTTTCACGTAGCCTTGCATGTTGATCGCATCGGGTAGCTCAATTGGTTCGGGTTCTGCCGCCAGTTCTATGGCCATATCCGTTTTAATAGAAATATTTTTTTTACTTTGTCTTAAGTAATCCAAATTGCTACGCTCGGCTGGCGTGGTGAATAATCGGCCAATCGGTTCGGCGGCAAAAGCTGGTTGCGAACCAATGAGTGGCAGACTAGCCATTATTAAAAACGCAAAAAATCGCATTATAGAACTCCTGCGAGTTGTGGGTCGCGCAATGTTAGCCAATCTATTTCACACGCGGCTTTTAGGTTTGAGGTAAGGTTTTTGGTGTTCACTATGGCACCAATCGGGCGTTTAATTTCACAATCGCGCACAATAAGTGGTGCAGTTTGCTCATGTAAGCCATCTAATAAGTTGATTAAATCACCTTCGTGTAGCATATCCAAATTCAGCCTCATAATAGAGCGTTGCATGGAAAAATTGCCCATACTGGGAATAAAACTGGGACTATAGGGCTCCTGCAAACCAATTTGGTAATCGATACTAAATAATTTATGTTGGGCATGAATTTGTCGCAATTGTTCGATCCATTCAATGCGACGCTCTTCACCAATAAACCCCATAATCAGTAAATCGTTGTAAATGGGTAGGTACTGCATAATCGTTTCTTTCTCCAAACCAGAAGATTGAAATTTTTGTCGTGCTTGATCTAGCAGGCTCTGTTGTGTTTGCAGGACAGTTTGATTTTTAGTGTAGTATTGCTCAGCTAGACTCACCAGCAAACCCACGATAACCATTACTGTCCCCAGCCCCAGAATGGGATAACGTAGTTTGCGCCAGTCTTGTGGAGTAAGCATCATCCTTTAGCTCCATTTTGTATCGGCTTTAATACTACTTTTAATTTGAATATGGCTGGTGTGCGTTCAGTATTGCCTTCATCCTTGGTGCTACCTTGTAAATTCGCCAGCGAGCTCACATTAACAGGTTCCTGTAAAATGACCACTTGCTCAACCAGTGTGTCTGCACGCAGTATGCCAGCCAAGCGACTCACACTCGCTAAGGCAGCACGATAATCGCCGCTAAATCCTTTAATTTCTGCATTAATAAAGCCAATTTGTCTTAGTTTGCTCGGATCATTCACTGGCACAGGTTGCACATTTGAGGCTGTAGTTGCCAGCTGGGTCGTGTCTTCATCTTTAATATCGATTAAATTGGTTTGCACCCAGCGCACTCTATTAAGCATAATTTCGGGTGATTGCTCGCATGCCGCACTAAGCACTTGCATGAGTTGCCGCGGTGTTTGGTCATAAGTTTTAATAGTTTGTGCAATTTCCGCTGCTATTTTCAGATCATTGCTAGGGATAGGCGTAGCAGGAAAGTTTTGCGCAACCACGGTGTATTGCTGCAGTTGTTGCTGTGTTTGTGCAACCACATCACTCACTTGATTAATTTGTTGACGCCCCTGCCAATAATAATAACCTGCCAACATAATACCTGCGACGGCTATGCCTGCTGACGCAAGGTAAATGTTATGACATATTTTGTTGAGATTGTAAGTTTTTGTGAAGGTAACAGGTGCTAAATTATCTGGCACGTTACCATTCACCAAGAGTTGCATATGCAACAACTCTGGATGTGCTTTAACTACCTCATGGGCAATATTACAATTTTTTGCATACGCCAGAATATCTACAGTCTTGCACTCAATGCCCTGATCTTGACTGATGCTTTTAGCAATTTCTTCATAAGTGCTATCAGGAGCCGGCAAAACCATTTGTAAAGCGGTTTCACCTAAAATCAAACGTTGACTTAACAGATAAAGTCTCGTTTTTTCAATTTCAACCAAATAAAAATAGGCAAGCTGATTAGGCTTCACTTCCGTCATCGGCGCCAACCGGCTCATACGCAAGCGGCCATTGTGCAGGTAAGTTTGGCGCAAACCTGAAGACAAACGCTCGCATAGCAGAATATTAGGTGCCATAAGCTTCATCTGCCGTACCACCACTTGGCTAATCATAGGCAGCAGATAAACCCCTACCAAAGGTGTATGCGAAGCTTGAATCACGTCCATCCAGCTTTGTAAAAAGTCGGCATTGCTCAATGCAACAAATAAAAAATTATCATCCTTACGCTTATCGGTTGAACGATTAATAAAATGTGCCGTACGGTAAAGACTGCTTCTATTAAACTGGTTAAGTTTACGCTCAATTATTTCGCGCCTTGCGCCGCCTGTGGTATGCGGCAGACTTTCTATTTTGTAATCTTCCTCAACCGCATCAACAATCAAGTAGATATTGATATTGCTATGTTTTGCTAGATACTGACTAAACGCCGTATGGTCTTGATCTTGGTTTTTAAAGCGCTGGTAGCTGTGCAATTTTGTACCATGCCACAAGCCGGCTGTTAAGCTGTGGTTGGTGACACATAACACTATTTTATGAGAATTTGCAAACATTACAGTTTCAATTTATCAAATGAATCATAGATTGGGCTCAGTACCGATAGCATAATAAACGCTAATACTAGCCCTAAAATCACGGTCAATGCTGGTTCGAGTAATTTAAGCATTTTTTGCATTAACTCGTTGACATCTCTATCGTAAAAATAGCTGATATTCAGCAATGATTTATCCAGCGCGCCTGTATTTTCGCCTACCTTTATCATGCGCACCACCAACGGCGGAAACAAACCAGCATTCTTGAAACTTTCACTCATGCTATCGCCTGCGTTAATTTGGGCATGTGCACGGCTTAATGCGTCTGCCACCACTTTGTTACCCACAATATTCTCACAAGTTTTAATCGCTTGTAAAATAGGTATGCCCGTTTGATACATCAGTGCAAAATAACGCGCAAAGCGTGCCATGATGATTTTATTTAAAATTTCACCGGTAATCGGTAAATTAAGTTTAATATAATCAAACTTATAACGTGCGTCTGGGCTTTGTTTAATCCATGTGGCAAGACCTCCAGCAACAACCAAAGGCACGGTTAAAATAAGCCACCAATAGCTAACGAATGCATTCGAAATAAAAATTAAAATCTTGGTTTGTATTGGTAACTCTTGCCCCAAGCTACCAATAAACTTTACCATTTCCGGTACCAAGTACACCATCAAAAAAGTCACTGCCCCCAATACCACCACCAGAACAAATAATGGGTAAGCTAGCAAACGCTTGGTTTGCGAGAAAAGCTCATCTTGCCATTTCAGCGTGCTGGTCAAGTTATCAAACACAACCGGCAATTGCCCGGTTTGTTCGCCGGCAGCAACCAGATTGACGAATACCTCGTTAAATACAACGGGGTGTTCTGCCATGCCCTGCGAAAGCATTTTTCCACCTTCTACCTCTGCAATTAAGGCGCCGAGTACTTTTTGAAAATAAGGATTAACCGTACTCTCGCGTAGATCATTAAGTCCCTCTAAAATAGGAACTCCCGCGCTAGTAAGCTGTTCTAACTGAAAGCAAAACATTACCAAATCACGGTTGCTCACTCTGTTTTTTGTGAAGGCGCTTTTAGATTTTTCGGTAGATTTGAAGGTGATTAAATCCAAACCCATGCGCTCCAGCCGAATCTCCAAATCGGCCTCGTTAAGTGCGTCTATCTGTCCTTGTGCGTACAAGCCAGTTTTATCAATTGCCCTATAATTAAAGGTTGCCATGGCTTATATCTCTTTAATTATAGATACGCGCCGTCAGGTCAATCACTCGCATCACTTCCTCAACGCTAGTGTAGCCTTCTAAAATACGTCGCACACCATCATCGGCCAGCGTACTAAAGCCTTTCCCCAGCGCCACCTCGCGTAACTCGTCCAAATGGGCGCGTCTTGCAATAAGGGTATCCATTTCTGCATCAATCCGCAGTAGCTCAATAATTGCCATACGGCCGCGATATCCAGTTTGATTACAACGTTTGCAGCCCTTGTGCTTAAAAATTTGAATTGCTTCGTTACGCTTTACCGCTAAAATTTTACGCTCTTCATCGCTAGGTTTTACAGATTCTTTACAATGCGGACACAGCACACGCACCAAGCGCTGTGCTACTACGCCAATAATATTACCCGCCATAATGTCGGGCGAAATACCAATATCGGTTAGCCTAGGAAATGCGCCCAAGGCCGAGTTGGTATGCAGTGTGGTGAACACCTGATGTCCTGTCATCGCCGCACGAAATGCCATAGTGGCAGTATCTTCGTCACGAATCTCGCCTACCAGAATGATATCTGGGTCTTGTCGCATAATCGAACGAATGCCATTGGCAAAATCGACCTTGTTGACTTCTGCCACTGAAGTTTGTCGCATCAGCGAAACCGGATACTCGACAGGGTCTTCCAAGGTCATGATGTTCACATCTTCCGTATTGCAATGTGAGAGTAACGAGTAGAGCGTGGTGGTTTTACCGCTACCGGTTGGACCAGTGACCACTAGGATGCCCTCTGGTCTTGTCATCATTAATTTAAGTTGATCCAACGTGGATGTTCTAAGCCCCATACGCTCTAGCGGAATGATAGATTTTTCTCGGTCTAACACACGCAGTACAATATTTTCGCCATTGATTGTGGGGTGGGTAGATACCCTGAAATCAATGGGACGACCGCATAGGTTCATATTCAAACGCCCGTCTTGCGGTGAACGTGTTTCGGCAATATCCATGCCGCTTATCACTTTTAGGCGTACCGCAATTCCTGGCCAATAACTTTTATGCAGGCTACGCACTTGTTGCAAGACGCCATCAATACGATAGCGAATACGTAAAAAAGCAAATTCCGGTTCAAAGTGAATGTCTGAAGCACTACGCTTAACAGCATCCATTAACAAAGCGCCCACTAAGCGCACCACAGGCTGGGTATATTCATTATTCTCTGCGACTAAGCTTTGGTAATCAATCTCGCCTGTTTCTATCTCGCGCAGAATACCATCTACCGATAGCTCGTAACCATAGAACTGATCAATATGTTCTTCTAGTTGCGCCTCTGCCGCTAATACAGGTTTAAGTTGAATATGGCCGCCAAGCATGGCACGTAGCTGGTCTAGCGCCACCACGTTGAACATATCCGCCATTGCCACAATCATGGTTTTTGTGGTGTCTTCGTAAGCAACCGGCAACAAGTGATAACGACGAGAGAAATCCTCTGGCACCATGTTAAGTGCGTCCACATCAGCGACCACATTGGTTAAATCGATACTTTCCTGACCAATAGTATGCGCGACTAGGTCACGCACCATAGTTTCAGACACAAACCCCAATCGTACCAACTGACGACCCAGTGGAATATCGTTTTGCTCTTGCTCAATGAGGGCGATGCGCAATTGATCATGGCTAATCAAGCCTTGCTGAACCATCAGCTCGCCCAAGCGTAATTTACGTCTTTGTTCTACCATTTTTGCATTTATTGTTAATTGTTAGTTTTAAATACCGGTTAATTTGACTGAATTGAGGCGATTCTGGCTTCAATTGCAGTTTTATCAATACTGCTGGTGTCTGATTGCTGTGCTAAATCTAGAGCCTGCTGGTAATAGGGCAACGCTAATTTTGGCTTACTTAACTGATCTAAACTCACGCCTAGATTCAGCGCATTATCCGCGCTGGCATTGAGTCTGTAGGCATCAAAGTATGCCTGCTGCGCTGCAGGCCATTGGTTCTGTTCCACATATAAATTACCAAGCGCAGCGTATAGATTTGCATCATTGGGCGCTTTAGCTAGCATCGACTTAATCCGGCTTTCGTTGGCTAGCGGGTCATCCTGTTGTCGGGTATCCAACATGGCAGATTGTGCTGTGCTATTTCGCGGTTCAATTTCTAACACCTTGCGATACCAACCGTTGGCGTCCGCATCTCGGCCTTGGCGAGCTGCAATCGCGCCTAAGCCCAACATTGCGTCTACACTAGTGCTATCGCGCTGCAATACTTGTTTGTAAAGTTTTTGTGCCTCGTTATCATTGCCCACGTTATAAGCCTCGTAAGCGCGCATTAGTATTGGATTAACCGCTGGCTGTTGCCTAATTTGCGTAACTTGAATCGAAGCACTTGCTGAGGCGATAGCTTTATCTAATTTTACAAAATTTGATTGCGCCCCTTTTTTGTTAAGCTTCACCATGGCTTCACCTGCATCTAGCGTATTTTCAGCATCATTTTGCTGTGGCTGCGTATTTGAATCAGTTTGTTGTTTTTGTGCGAACTGATTGGGTTCTTTTGCTTCAAAAGCTTGCGTAGTATCTGGTGCTGGCGTTTCGGCATCAGCAAACCCCTCTTTCATTAATCCAGTGCGCTCGCCAACTACCTCTTGGCTAGCTGGTGGCAAAGCCTCGGATGTTGTTGGCTGTGTCACCATTGGGCGTTGTGGAATAACCACATCGGGTGAGCTATCTACAAACTGGTAGTAATAAGACCCCATGGCCAACATAGCGATTAAGCCAGCCCCCGCAATAAGTGCAAGTTTAGTATTTTGATGGCTTGTTTCAACCTGTTTGGCAGAAAACACATTGGCTGCTTGGGTTTGTCTAACAGCCTCAGGCTTTTTAGCAAGATGATGCGTCGCCGACGAGAAAGGCTGATTACTCACATTTTCGGTTGTGTTAGGTGCGTTTTCTTTTTGCACCTGCAGCATTTGCAAATTAGCAGCCGCACTACCAACAATTGAGGTTGGAATCAAATTAGCTTCAACTCCAGCATTTTCTTTCAAAGGCACTTCAGGTGGGCTTAACGATAATTCTGTATTTGCATCAGCCATAGTTAACTCGGCTACAGGGCTTGTGTCTTCTTGGTTTTTCGAAGCTTCCTTTTCTTGTTGACCAAGTGCTTCTTTTGCGCCCTCATTTTCTGCCCGCGCTTTTTCGGCTTGCGCTTTATCTAATGCCTTAATGAGTAAACTCATGTCATTTACCCACCAATCAATTGGCTTCTTCTAGTGCTTTTTCTAATTGCTGTGCGGGTAAATACTGTTTAAATGATGCTAATTCATCGCTCTCTAAACTGGCATTACCAATCACCGTTGGCCGCAAGAAAATGACTAACTCCGTTTTACGCGTAGCGTCATTCTTGCCTTTGAACACATTGCCCACACCTGGAACATCCGACAAACCAGGCACTTTATCAGTGTTTCTAATGATTTCGTCCTGCATCAAACCGCCCAACACAGCAGTACTGCCGCTATTGATTTGTAGCATGGATTCCATTTCCCGTACCCTTATTTCTGGAATTCTACTTTCGATAGGTGGTCCTGAATTATTCGCACCAGTACGAAGATTAGGGTTTGGATCCTGCCTAAAATTGATAACTCTCGTGATACTTGGACGCACATTGATACCCACACTGCCAGTATCATTAATTTGCGGCGTTACACTCATCACAATACCCACTGGCACCGTGTTGGGCGTAGTGGTAAATGTTGCGAGCGTGCCACCAACAGTGCCGCCAACCGTCGATTGTTGTGCTTGTACCGTAAAGTACACGAGATTATCCACCACTTTCAATACTGCCGTTTGGTTATTCAACACCATTAATTTTGGGCTAGATAAAACCTTGGCATCCCCAAATTGCTTCAAAAGATTAATAGAAGCGGCAATATTACCGATACGACTCAATGGATTTAAATAACCAAAAACAAAACCTGCATCGGTGCCAATACCCAGTGCATTAGTAGTTGTGTTGTTGCCTATCGTATTACCAGTCACACTAAAATTACTTGCGCCTAGACTTTGGCCAAAAACAAAACCACTATTGGTCGCTGAATTATTCAGTCGGCTCCAATCAATACCCGCTTGAAAACTATCACTTAGCACCACTTCTACAATGGTTGCTTCAACCAACACTTGTTTTTTAGCATCGTGTAACACCTTATCAATAAACTCCCGCACTTTTTCATGCTGCTTATTGGTTGCACGTACGCTGATCACTCCGGTTTCAGGGTTGGCAATCACATTAGCAGCAAATAAAGTTTTATACTCCGAACGCTGCTCGTTACGTTGTTCTGTTTCGGCTTTATTATTTTCCGCTTGTAGTTTTGCCTCATCAGCATTAGCTTTCTCGTTTTTAATCTCTTTATCGCCCACGCTACCAAAACGCGACACGATGACTTCCTTATCGGTTTCAGCTAATAACTCTTTGATATTTTGAATGAGCGATTCCCATAGATGATTTTTTGATTTGCTGGATACAAGAGTACGCGAGCTATTGTTTGCACCATTGCCACTGGTTGTGGTTGTAGAAGCACCGGTGCCGCTTGTTTGTGCCGAACTAGAAATCTGGCCATCTGCCCCAATGAAGCCTTCCGTGTCGCGATTGATATTCACGTAATCTACTTTATAAATACGCAACACCGGCTGGTCTGGCGTAATGTGCAACACATTATTTTCCATCTTGTAGGTTAAATCCACTTGCTTAGCCAACCGCTCTAAAATCGCCGGCAAGGTTTGATCTACAGCATTGAGTGTAGCGCGGCCTTGTATAGAAGGGTGAATATCAATATTCAGCTTACTTTCACGGGCCAGCGCAAACAGAATCTCTTTCACTGGCACCTCATTCACCACTACGCTATAGGTTTGTGCTTTTGCGGTGGCTTTTGGTGGCGGTAACACCGGACTAGTTTTTACTGGTTTTGGAATAGGCGCAGCTGCCACAGCTTGATTGCTACTTTGGGCGGCCGTCTCTCCATCAATATGTCCTGCGGAAGGCTTTATGTTCGTTTGATGTGTGCACCCTAACATGACCAAAGTAGCTAAAACCGCAGTCTGAATCTTTACTAGGTAATTCATATGATATTTGCTAAGCACGACGTGCTTCTCCCAAATAAATTCATTATGCTGTGAGTTATCGCATAATCTGCATTAAATTGCAATACTAACTTATTGAAAGCTCAATAAATTAATTATTTTTTGCTTAATGATTGGTTTCTTGCAATATTCCTGCGATGGTACGCAGTTGTGGGCGGTTTTTTTGAATCTCTGCTGGCAGTTTTTGTAATGCTCGCATTGCTTCAAAGCGATCGGCAAAACTGCCGTAAAGCAAATTGGTAAATGGCTGCGCATTAACTTTGGTACGATAAACGTAAATATTATCAATTTCAATTTGTTGACTTAATGTCTCGATATCGCTTTTAAGTTGAGCATCGCTACTTGCCCCTAATAGCTGAATAGTTACCGTGCTTGGCGGTTGCGTAGTTAACCAGCTAGAGGTCACGTTTAAGCGATGCGTTAAAATATCTTCCTGATTATTCGCTTTAGCTACAACACTAGCCGCAACCTGAGAGGAGGATGCCGTATCAAGTTGGGTTGGACTTGCCTCATTCCCCTTTTTTGTTTGGGGTTCAGCCAAATTATCTTTTTGCACGACTTCAGCTTGCGCTAGCGTGCTGGCGGGTTGTTTTTGATGCCAACGACTAGCGCCATACCCTAGCACTAAGCCTAACACTAGCAACCCCACCCACATTAAAAATTTATTTTGTGCGGCTACTCTTGATTTTTCTAAGCCAAACTCGCTATCTGCAATAGCCGCTTGTACATGCTTGGGCGTCACCTGATAGCCATTCTCTGCAAATGCAGCCAGCAAAGATTTATCAGCCAAAATATTAACGCGACGTACTAGCCCTTGTGCGGCATTCGAGAGTTTTTTAATGGCAGCAGAATTGAATAGATGCGGCCCAAAATAACCCGCAGCACGTAACCTAAAAATAAGGTATTCGCCAATTTCATTCGAGTGTAGCGGTGTTAAATTAAAGCTATGGGTAATGCGTTCGCGCAATTGCCTAATATTGGGTTCGTTCAGATTTTCATCCAGCTCCGGCTGACCAAATAAAACAATCTGTAGCAATTTGTCATGATTGGTCTCCAAATTAGAAAGTAAGCGAATCTCTTCCAAGGTAGCCAGCGGCATGCCCTGTGCCTCTTCCACAAAAATCACGACTTGTTTGCCTGCTGCGTGTCGCTTTAACAAATGATTTTGCAGACTTTGCATCACTTTAAGACGGTCTGCACTTTTAGGAAGCTTGAGTTGCAATTCGAAAGCAATTGCATGTAGCACATCTTCTGGCGCCACACTAGGGTTAGCTAAATAAATACTTTCAATACGCTCAGGCAGCATGGTTTGTAACATGCGGCACAACATGGTTTTACCGCTGCCCACCTCGCCAACCACTTTAATAATACCTTCACCATTTAAAATAGCGTAAATGAGTGCATCTAATACCGCACCGCGATTACCGCCAGTAAAAAAAATATCTGTATTTGGCGTAATTTTAAAGGGAGGTTCTTTTAAGCCAAAATGCGCGTAATACATGGTGTTTTATTTTTCTTCTTGTAACTGAATACGGCTATAAAGTGTCGTTCTATTAATCCCTAGCAATTTTGCCGCTTGGCTTAAATTGCCATGTGTGGTGCGCATCGCAGCATCTACATAAGCTTTTTCCCACTGTTTTAACACTTGGTCTAAGTTTACATTGGCTTGATTTTGCAAATGTTGTAGTGCGTAGCTGGATAAATCGCCATTACCGACTGCCGGCGCGCCATCCACCTCGTTTTGGCGCGACAAATCAAATTCTGCCGCAAGCTGTAGCTCGTTCACTATTTGCCCTGCGTATTTTGCGATTAACCGAATAATGATATTGCGCAACTCACGTACATTGCCAGGAAAGTGATAGCTTAACCAGCGGTTTTTAGCTTTATCATCTAATTTGAAGGATTGTTGGCCAGTTTCACGCGCATAAAAACGATTAAAATGCTCAAGCAGCACAAGGCTATCTTGCCCAAGCTCGCGCAGTGGAGGCACCTTGACTGCAAAAACGCTTAAGCGATGATACAAGTCTGAGCGAAAATTGCCTGCACGCACTTCCGCTCGTAAATCTCTATTAGTCGCCGCAACAATGCGTGCTTTGCTTTTACGTGTTTGTGTTTCACCCACACGCACATATTCACCGTTTTCCAGCACGCGAAGCAGCTTGGCCTGCATTTCTAGCGGCAATTCGCCAATTTCATCCAAAAATAGCGTCCCTTCATTCACATCTTCAAAATAACCTGCATTGGCAGTTGCTGCACCGGTAAAAGCGCCCTTGGCATGCCCAAATAAAATAGATTCTGCCAGCATGGGCGAAATGGCTGCACAGTTAACAGACAAATAAGGTTGTTTTATGCGCTTGCTAAACCGATGAAAATTGCTGGCAACACGTTCTTTACCACTGCCGGATTCGCCCTCAATCAGTACTGGGAAAGGCGAATCAGCGAACTGACGTATTTGTGTAATCAGGGTTTGCATGGGCAAACTTTCGCCTATCATGCCACCATTTTTATCTTCTGGTTTTTCTGTAAGTTCAACACTTTGAACTTTTAAGGAATTGAGTAACAGCTCTTTTAAACGGTCTACATCGCAAGGCTTGGGGATAAAATCCAACGCGCCTAATGCCAGTGCGTGTTTCACATTCACATCATCACTTTGCCCTGAAAGCACGTGTATCTTCATACTAGGAGAATGCGCAAGCAATTCGCCTATCATCTTGAAGCCTTCATCAGGCTTATGTTGCATCGGCGGTAAGCCCAAATCGACCAAGGCCAAGGCTGGAGGCTCATCTAACTGGCGCAACAAGCTTTTGGCCTGCGACCGCGAATCGGCCACGCACACCTCAAAGTGTTTGCTTAACACATAATGCAACGTATCCGTGATAAGTGGATCGTCGTCAATAATCATCAGTACTGGACGTGATTCAGCCATAAATCTATCCTTAACGTTATGTTGTTGTTATTTTAGGGATACTATAACCTGTATACAAAGTGGTATCAATGACTTGGCTGGAAGTTATCAACAATAAGATGGCCGAATAAACACTCGTTCACCACAGATTACATTGCTACCTTAGCACTAAACCCTTGTGAGCAATTTAGTTATAATCATTTCACTTAACGAATACTTAATCCACATTACCAATGGACACAAATATCTCTTTTTCTGCCTCTGTTAAAGGTGTTTTATTTGACCTAGATGGTGTGCTGTATGTTGGATCAAATGTGATTGAAGGCGCCATTGAGGCAGTAAAACACATTCAGGAAAGTGGTCTGCCATGTCGCTTTGTCACCAATACCAGTACGCTGTCGCTTGCTTCATTACAGCATAAAATCAATGCCTTAGGATTTTCTATCGCTTTAGGCGAAATTATTAGCGCACCACAGGCCGCGCTGCTTTATTTAAAGCGTCAGCCTAACCCCGTTTGCCGCTTATTGTTATCTGACAACGTCAAACAAGATTTCACAGAATTTCGTCAATCCAATACTGCAGCGGAGTACATCGTTATCGGTGATATTGGCAATGCGTGGTCTTACCCTTTGCTCAATGAAGTGTTCGCTTGCCTGATGCGTGGTGCAAAACTCATTGCCATCCACAAAAACAGATTCTGGCAAACAGAACAAGGTTTACAGATGGATATTGGTGGATTTATTGAAGCCTTAGAGTATGCCAGTAGCACTCAGGCTATCATTATCGGCAAGCCTTCTGCCGATTTCTTTAAAATCGCCTTAGACGATATGGGACTGCAACCTGCCGAAACTATTATGATTGGTGATGATATTGATTCTGACATTGGCGGCGCCCAGCTAGCCGGGTTAAGAGGGTGTTTAGTGAAAACAGGTAAGTACAGACAATCTTACGCGGAAACATCTGCGATTAAACCGGATTTAATCATACACTCGATTAAAGAATTGCCTAACGTGTTGGGCTTGTAGAGTGATAGCACACACCATGTTTATGGCTATTGCGGCTTGATTTAATGGGGTGGCCGATGGGGCTCGAACCCACGACAACAGGAATCACAATCCTGGACTCTACCAACTGAGCTACGGCCACCATAGAAACAAAACAATTGGCCTGCCCGACAGGAATCGAACCTGTAACCCCCAGCTTAGAAGGCTGGTGCTCTATCCGGTTTAGCTACGGGCAGATTAGTTACATGTAACGACTCTTAACTACAATAACAACGTGTATTATTG
>JBQTJZ010000226.1:0-2958 GCA_052386615.1 Methylophilaceae bacterium | reverse complement strand
AACACAAACAAACGATTGGTTTTCAGGCGTAAATTCAAAACTTGGATTAAACTCATCAATTTTTAATCCACAGTGCGCAATCACAATTTTGTCCCAATATTGATAACTACTAAATCTAACCAATTGAACACGACAATAATTTGAAATTGCAACAACAAAGGCAGCATGTTGAATTTTTAGGTGCATACTAATAAGAGATGGATTAACGAACTCATCAGGACCATGCGAAGTAAAACTATAGCTAGCACCTCCCATCAAATGGGCCAGCATCGCTACTGTGGTGGCATTAGTCGCAAAATGCGTATGCACATGCTGAATATTGTCTTGCCTTGTTCGCTTTAAAAAATAAGCCGCTTGCACCAAATAGGCGATATGCCGAATAGATATGCCACCCGCATTTCTACAAACTGTTAACCAAATGCGAAAAGCTCTAAAAAACCCGCCAAAATTCAATAAAACTACTGAAAAAAATGCTAAGAATAATGGTAACAAGTTATGGGTAAGCAAATAGTGCGTTTTTAGTTTATCTGCAATATCTAACGGGTCTACTAAATGTTCGTCCCAATTGCGTACAGCATAACGATTTATCTCTACCCCCAAATTTTCAAGTTCTGCTATCTCTCGACGAATGAATGTAGTACTCGTCATTGGGTATGAATTCATTAAATATGCGATTTTCAAATTAGGTAACTCTTACTTAACTGTTTTTATTCATTTTATAGCTTTTGCTTGATCAATAATATTCAATACTTGAGAGGAAAAGCTAAGTGGTACGATTTTGCTTGAATTTTGCCCTTCTTGATAAAGCGTACAAAAATGATTAAGCATTGGCAAATACTGATTAACGCCATAACTATAAAACTCTGTTTCCCCTTGATTTCTCGCATAATGTAAACATCGTAATACAGCGGATTCTCGCATGGCATGCTTAAGCTTTTGCTTCACGCTGGGCGAACTAAAATTTTTCGCGCTAGGGGCGATGGGGTGGGCTTGCAAAAATCTAATACGCTCTGCACCTAGCAATGGCGGCTCTAGCGAAATACTTCCCTCCGTACAGGATAATACTGCCCTATTCTGCAATAGTGTATCTATTGAAACTGTTAATTGCGACAAACATCCATTTTCGTGACTCAAATTTAAACTAGCATGCGTATCCACGCCGTTTCCCGTTCTTAACACTTGTCCCGAAACCGCACTCACTGCACCAATGGCTTTCAACGCTAAAGCAATCGGATAAACACCTCTGTCCAGCAAAACGCCACTACCCGAACCAGTCATAAAGGCTTTGGGATAGTGCAACTTGCTTTGCGGATAGCCAAAATCTGCAAAAAAATGTAATGGATTACCAAGCTTGTTAGTGGCGATTGCACTTAAAAAATGTTCATACGCTGGTAGAAAAAGTGTCCACATTGCCTCCATGCACAAATTTCCCGAAACCTGAGCTACTTCTGCAATTTCTCGACATTGCGATTCTGATATTGCAATTGGCTTCTCGCACAATACCGCTTTACCTGCTTTTAATGCTGCAATAGTAGACTGTGCATGATTTTCATTTGCGTTAGCTATGTAAACGGCATCAATTTGATGGTCTGTTAATAGTTCTTCTGTTGAGCCGTATGCCTTGGCAATAGTGAAAGATGTTGCAAACTGCTGTGCACGTGAGCCAGATTGACTGGCTACCGCTACTACCGATGTATGTTTGCTATGTTTAAAAGCCGACATCATCGTAACCGCCATTTGGCTTGCGCCAATAATGCCAAAATTTATTTTTTTCATATCGGGTAGCAGAAATTATTTCACGCCCAAGGCATTGGTAGCAGATCCGGACAAGTGGTTTTCATAATTTGAACACCTGCTTGATCTAATGAGTTTTGAATCGCCAAAGTAACCTCATTCAAATGTAAGGCAAAATCCGCTGTCGCACGAGAGCTTCTATTTTCCTGAATAGCAGCTAAAATTTCTGCTGGCCCAAGTGCAAAATTCATTGCTGCTGCCCCTCTGCGTGGCAATTTAGGATGGGTGGCGCCTTTTATTTTAATTCTTTTCGTAAAAAATGAGTTAATGAGTCGCCTGCGGATAACTTGCCTTTTCCGCACTTTTACATGTGCGCTGTTATTCCAACTTTCATCAACCTCTATCACGCCTTTCTCACCAACGACTCTTAATGCATGATTATGCGGAGCAACGATACCGCATGTAATGCGGGCAACTATCCCTGATCTAAAAAACAGGGTTGCTGTTGAATAGTCTGGTGCAGTTTTATCTATTCCCTCTAGTTTGCCATTCACCAGCTCAGCCGAAGCCGCAATTACTTTCTCTACACTGCCAAATATCATCATCAACCAACTCAAATAATAACCCGCATGTTCCAGTGTACATCCTACCTTAAACTCATCCTCATAAGGCCATGGCGCGCCTGATTCGCTTATCCATTTGCGATAAGGCGCTTGCGAGACAAAATCATCATCCAGATCTGCATAAACAAGCAAAGGTTTACCAATGTGCCCTTGTTTTACTGCCAGCCACAAGGTTTGTGCCACTTCGCTCAAATAACTGCATGGTGCTGAAGCAATAATAAGATTATTACTTTTTGCGATGTCATAAAGTTCGTACGCTTCATCCATCTTTAGTGCTAGCGGTTTTTCGCTATAGACATTTTTACCTGCCTGTAAACACTGTTTGCTCACAACGTAATGCGAGCTTGGATTAGTAAGATTTAATATTAAATCAGGGGAATTATCGCTAGCTACTGAGTGATTAAGCAAATCTTCAATTGATGTGGCGGGTGTCGTACCCCAAAACTCACAGAATTTTTTTAATCTTTTCTCGTCTCGATCATACACTTTTAGTATTTTTATCTCTGGAAAGGTCTCTAAAGAACGCATGTATAAATCTGCGACGAAACCTAATCCGATAATAGATAGTTTAGACATAGCAATGAAATTTACTCTGCAAAAA
>JBQTJZ010000225.1:0-4363 GCA_052386615.1 Methylophilaceae bacterium | reverse complement strand
TGAAAGAGTATTACGACGTCATGAATACCATTAAAGTATTCACCGCTGAGGATGCGACAGTGATTGTGGGCAATGTGATGGATGAAACGATTGGTGACAAATTACGTGTCACTATGGTGGCGACTGGGTTAAATGGTGCTATTGTAAAACGTCAGCAGAAACCAGAGTTGCGTATGATGACTACGGTGCGTGATGGTACCACCAATATGCCGATGTTTATGGGTGGCGAGATGGAAGATGACACACCTGCTGTGTTCACTCAAAACAATCGTCGTGCGCAGGTAGAGGCCATGAAAATGTCTGGGGTTGAGGAATATGATATTCCAGCGTTTTTACGTAAACAGGCGGATTAACTTTTGATTTAAACGCTAAAGCTAAGCTTTATGTGAGTAAGCAAAAGCGTTAAAATATGGCGCTACGCATTGATTAGTGGCTAAAAGGAATTAAGTGCTTAAACAAAGAACATTGAAAAAACAGGTAAGCGCTACAGGAGTTGGGTTGCATAATGGCGAAAAGGTGAAATTAACACTTCGCCCCGCAGTAATCGACTCAGGTATCGTATTTCGACGCACCGATTTGCCCGGTATGCCCGAAATACAAGCCACACCTGAAGCAGTTCGTGATACCCGTATGTGCTCTGCCCTAGAGCACAATAGTGCACGCGTTGCCACTGTTGAGCACTTAATGTCTGCGTTGGCTGGTTTGGGGGTAGACAATATTATTGTTGATGTGAGTGCCTCAGAGATACCTATCATGGATGGCAGCTCTGGCCCATTCATCTTTTTGTTGCAGTCGGCGGGAATTACTGAGCAGAACGCCCCAAAAAAATTCATTAAAATCAAAAAGTTGATTGAAATAAAAGAAAATGATAAGTGGGTAAGATTCGAACCTTATCATGGTTTTAAGATGGATTTCACCATTGATTTTGCGCATCCGGTTTTTGAAAATTCAGGTAAGAATGTCAAAATCGATTTTGCCGATAATTCCTATATTAAAGAAATTAGCCGTGCCAGAACTTTTGGCTTTATGCACGAAGTAGAGTATTTACGTGCCAATGGGTTGGCACGTGGCGGTAGTTTGGATAATGCAATCGTATTAGACGAATTTCGTGTGTTGAATACCGATGGTTTACGCTATGAGGACGAGTTTGCCAAACACAAAGTATTGGATGCGATTGGCGATTTGTACATGCTTGGGCACCCTTTATTAGGCGCGTTTACCGCTTATAAATCTGGTCACGCACTGAATAATCAGTTGCTACGCGCTTTGCTAGCCGATAACAGTGCTTGGGAGTTTACTAGTTTTGAGCATTTGGACGAAGCGCCAGCCGGCTTTCAGGCACAGACAGAATATTTTACGCCTAACCTCATGCCACACTTCAGTTGAAGCGGAGTCAGCCCATTGTTCATTATCCGCATAACGATCATATTGGCGCTCATTGCAATCTTTGTTTTAGTTGCAGCTTATGTGGTTACCCGTAACAAGCAGTATTTAACTTATATTAAGCAATTACTTAAATATTCCGCTTGGTTTCTGCTAGCGCTGATCCTGCTCTATTTTATTACCCGGGTGATTCTTTTCTAGCATTGCTATCATGGCTCAATTTTCAGGATCACATTTCATAGTTTCATTCGTTTTTCTGGCTTTTACAGCGATTAATGGCGCTGTGGCCGCGTCAGGCGATGATGAGTTTTTGCGTGCTCGCGCCGCTTATGATAAAAGAAACGCCATCGCGCTTACCGAGTATGTGCAACAGTTGCAACATCAACAATACATTCTTGCGCCATATGCTGATTATTGGTTGATGTTACTTAATTTGGAAGAAGCAGATCATCAGACCGTAGCAGATTTCCTGAATACTTATAGTGAATATCCATTTGCGGATCGTTTGCGTGGCGAATACCTAAAAAAATTGGCCAAACAGCAAGATTGGGAAGCTTTTTCTAATGAATATGCTAACTATCGATCAGAGGATGCGGCGGTTGCCTGCTATGCCGCCGAGGCCGCCGCCAATGGGGATGCGGCGCTTTTGGAGTCAGCGCAATCATTGTGGTTACAGGCCAAAGAGCTGCCAAGCAACTGTAACCGTTTGTACGACCGTATGCAGGCAGCCAATGTGCTTGGCGAAGATGATATTTGGGCCAGATTCCGCTTAGCATTAGCGGATAACCGTCTTAGCTTGGCCAAAGCCATTGCAAAACGTAGTAAAACTTTTGAGGCTATTCAATACAAGTTAATTGACAGTGCCTCGGCATCGCCGGCGTTAGTATTGAATAAAAAAAGTATTTCGTTCAAAAGTCGCTTTGGGCGCGAGGTCAATTTATTTGCACTTAGCCGCTTAGCTAAAACAAGCTCATCACAAGCGCTGGCTGCTTTCAAGAAAGTAGAAGGCTTATTTCAAGCAGAAGATAGTAGTTACTTTTATGGCAGACTAGCAATGCAGGCTGCACAGCGCCATGAACCAGAGAGCTTGCAATGGTTTTCAAAAGCTGAAAATACTGATTTAAGCAAAGATCAACTCGCTTGGTTCGTGCGCGCCGCACTACGTCAAAAAAACTGGCCAGTGGTATTAGAGGTGATTGCGAAAATGGACGCGAGCCAAACTGAAGAAGCCCCATGGCGCTACTGGAAAGCGCGTGCGCTACAAGTGCAACAACAAACGTTCGAAGCTAATGGCCTACTTGCTCGGCTTTCAACGGAACGTCATTATTATGGCTGGCTGGCACAAGAAGAGTTGGATGGGTTTATTTCATCCCCACCCGTTTATTATAAGGTAACCAATGATGAGGTGGATGAGGTCGCGCTAACGCCAGCTATTCAGCGAACAGAGGCTTTGCAGCGGATGGATTTACGATGGGAGGCCAAACTGGAATGGGCCTTTGCCACCAAAGATTTTAGTGATCAGCAATTGTTAGCGGCGGCGGAGTTTGCTTCACGCAAACAATGGCACGATTTAGCTATTATCACCGCCGATAAAACCACCGAAATGCATGATTTCGCATTGCGGTATCCCACACCTTATCGTGATTTAATGAGACCAGCAGCTAGTGAGCAAGATATAGATGAGGCTTGGGTGTATGGTATTACGCGGCAAGAAAGCAGGTTTATGCACTACGCAAAATCTAGCGCAGGCGCTTCTGGACTCATGCAGCTAATGCCTGCTACCGCTAAATGGGCGGCGCCAAGAGCCGGTATCGATAATTACAATAATACAATGATTCAAGAGCTAGATACCAATATTGCCTTAGGTACTTATTACTTGAGCCATACGCTAGCACTTATGAACGGACAAACAGCTATGGCCACCGCTGCTTATAATGCGGGGCCTAGTCGCGCTAAAAAATGGGCGGCTGAAATTCCACTTGAAGGGGCGATTTATGCGGAAACAATCCCTTTTAGTGAAACGCGTACTTATGTGCAAAAGGTGATGGCCAATGCGCATTTATACGCGCAACGCTTAGGGTTGAAAACAATGACGCTCAAACAAAGGTTAGGTATCGTGCCCGGTAAAAGCGAAGCTGTTAATATTGCGAAAGAAGAAAATACATGGGTTGAACCTGATCAGCCAAATGAATAATTAGAGATAACATGACAATAAGAACAGTGTGCGTATTAGGCGGTGCTGGATTTGTAGGGAGTAGCATCGTAAGCAAATTGAGTGCGGCTGGCTATCAAGTAAAAGTGCTTACTCGTCATAGAGAACGAGCTAAGCATTTGATTTTGCTACCAAACGTACAAGTGCAAGCGTGTGATATTGCTAATCATCATGCGATGAGTGATGCCCTCGTGGGCAGTGATGCAGTTATTAATTTAATTGGTATTTTGCACGAAAGTGGCAACAATACATTTGAAACAGTGCATCATCAACTGCCGCGCCGTGTTGCGCAAATGTGCGAAGAGCTTGGCATTAATAGATTAATTCACATGAGTGCCTTGCGCGCTGGACAATATGCGCCTAGCAAATATCTACGTAGCAAAGCACTGGGTGAGGCAGCCATTAGCGAGTTTAATAAAAAGCTCCACATTACCATTTTCAAACCCTCGGTGATTTTTGGTCGTGGCGATAGTTTTTTAAATCTGTTTGCAACCATCATTAAGTTTTCGCCATTAGTTGTTTTAGCCAAACCGGCAGCCAAATTTCAGCCAATCTGGGTGGGCGATGTGGCACAGGTTTTTGTGAATGCACTGGAAAATAATACCACTTACGAAAAAACTTATGAACTGGGCGGGCCAGCGGTTTATTCTCTGCGAGATCTGGTGCAAAAAGTTATGGTTGTTTTAATCCTAGAGAGGCCTATCATTGGCTTAAACAACCCATTTTCTTACATGCAAGGTTTGATGTTAGAGTTGCTACCGGGCAAAC
>JBQTJZ010000224.1:0-2044 GCA_052386615.1 Methylophilaceae bacterium | reverse complement strand
GTTTAATTTCAATCAATTTTTTGTTTACTTTTGCTTCTTTCGCTCGCTCTATCTTTAAGTCTTTAATCGCGGCAATCGCAGCATTCGGGTTTAATTTTTTTGGGCATACTTCCACACAGTTCATAATGTTATGACAACGATATAGCCGGTAAGGGTCTTCTAAATTCTCTAAACGCTCTTCCTCGGCGTGGTCGCGACTATCCGCAATAAACCGGTACGCCTGCATTAATCCCGCCGGGCCGACGAATTTATCGGGATTCCACCAAAATGATGGGCAGGAAGTAGTGCATGCCCCACATAAAATACATTCGTACAAACCATCCAGTTTTTTACGCTCTTCCGGGCTTTGTAAACGCTCAGTTTCAGGCAGCGGGTCATTATTCACCAAGTAAGGCTTAACCGAATTATAATGCGCGAAAAACTGCGTCATATCGACCACTAAATCACGTATCACCGGCAGGCCAGGCATTGGTCTTAGCACAACCGGCTCTTCTAAATCGACAAGCTTTGTAATGCACGCCAAGCCGTTTTTGCCGTTAATGTTCATGGCATCGCTACCGCACACGCCCTCGCGACAGGATTTTCGCAGACTCAAGGTGTCATCCCGCTGCTTAATGCGAATCAACGCATCCAACAACATTTGATCGCCTTCTTGCATCTCCACCTCAACCTCTTGCATGTAAGGCTTTTTATCCGTATCAGGGTTATACCTGTAAATTGAAAAACGCATGCTAATAAACCCTTTTCTTCGGCTCGAACGATGGTACCGTTTGTGGTTTCAAGCGCACTGGTTTGTATACTAAACGATTGTTTTCTTTATAAAAGAGCGAGTGGCTCAACCAATGAATATCATCACGCTCTGCAAAATCTTCGCGCGCATGTGCGCCACGGCTTTCTGTACGATTGTTCGCGCTATGCATGGTTGCCACCGCCACCTCAATCAAATTATCCAGTTCCAGCGCTTCTATACGTGCAGTATTAAATACTTGGCTTTTATCTTTAATGATGATGTGATCAGCACGTTTTGCCACCGCATTAATTTCGTTCACCCCTTCTGTTAACAAATCGGAAAAGCGGAATACGCCGCAATGGGTTTGCATGGTTCTCCGCATCGCATCACCTACCTCTGCCACACTTTCGCCCTCTGCGTTGTCAAGACGTTCAACCCGTGCCAAAGTAGCCTCTGCAGCATTATCGGGCAAAGGTTTGTGCATATTGTTTGATTTAATCGCCGTAGCCATGTGATTGCCAGCTGCCTTGCCAAACACGACCAAATCCAGCAATGAATTAGACCCTAAGCGATTAGCCCCATGCACCGAAACACAGGCACATTCGCCTACTGCGTACAAGCCGTTAATGGTTTTTTCGGGTCTGTTTTTTCCCAAACTAGCAGGGACAACCACTTGCCCATCCAGATTAGTCGGAATACCTCCCATCATATAATGCGCAGTCGGTACCACTGGAATCGGATCATTAATTGGATCAACACTGGCAAAGGTTTTTGCAATCTCGCGTATGCCAGGCAAACGTTTGTTGATAAGTTCTTCGCCTAGGTGATCCAGCTTCAAATATACCGCATCTTTATTTTTACCAACGCCACGCCCTTGCTTAATCTCGGTGGCGGAAGCACGCGCAATCACATCACGGCTGGCTAAATCTTTAGCATGTGGCGCGTAACGTTCCATAAAACGCTCGCCCTCACTATTGACCAAATACCCCCCTTCGCCACGCACGCCTTCCGTAATTAGCACGCCAGCATGCAACACCCCGGTAGGGTGAAACTGCCAAAACTCCATGTCTTGCAATGGAATTCCGGCACGTGCCGCCATCCCCAAGCCATCGCCGGTATTGATGAAGGCGTTAGTACTGGCTTGAAAAATACGTCCTGCGCCACCGGTAGCGAGCAAGGTAGTTTTAGCTTGCATGATGTGAATTTCGCCAGTTTCAATTTCCAGCGCGATAACGCCCAACACATCGCCATCCACATCGTGTATCAAATCGAGCGCAAACCATTCCACAAAAAATTGTGTATTGGCGCGAATAT